>CAYVKQ010000058.1:4826-12823 GCA_964451945.1 uncultured Lentisphaerales bacterium | reverse complement strand
AGGGCTGGCCGGCGATTCCGCGCTGGAGCTTCGTGAGCCGCCCGCGGGGCGTGCCACACCCGCCTGGAGCGCGTGTTCGACGAGGTATGCCGTCTCTTTCCGGACGAGGTCGTACACATCGGCGGAGACGAGAGCCCGACGGATCGCTGGATGGAGTGCCCGAAGTGCCGTGCGCGCATGCAAAGAGAAGACATCAAGACCGTTCGCGGCCTGCAGTTGTGGCGACGCATCACTTTGCACGGTATCTGGAGAACAAAGGGAGGCGCGCGATGGGATGGGACGAGATTCTCGACGGCGACGGCTGCCCCGCGAACGTGAGCGTCCAGTCCTGGCGTGCGCCCGACCTCTATCCCAAAGGCAAGACGGAGCCAGTGGCTGTCAAGGCGGCGCGCCTCGGACACGATGTCGTCCTTTCTCCGATGCGAAGCACCTACTTCTCCGTTCCCGCCGGGCCGGATGATTCCGGCGAATACCGCAGGCCGACTTCGGTCTACCGTTGGTACATTCCGCCGGAAGCCGTCCGGGCTTTCCGTCCTGACACGGGCTTCCCCGAGCACCTGAAGGGGCTCATCCTCGGGGCTGAATGCTGCTGCTGGTCGGAAGGGACGCGCACGGGGCCGATCCTCCATCAGAAGACGTGGCCGCGCGCAAAGATTTTCGCGGAGGGCCTGCTGCGGTCCCATCGGACGTGCACCTGCGGGCCAGCGGGCGGCACGCAGCCGAGATAAATGGTTCCCGGTCCTGGGAGACTCTTGGGATGAAGATTATGTTGGAGCCTCTGATTGCGAAAGCCGGTTCGTAGCGCTGATATACAGCAGTGCGGGGGTGGGGTGAATGTCAACCCTCTTCTTTCAAAAAGATGTATTTGCCATGGCCCCTTGTACGCGTATCATGGCCGCGTCGGTCGCGTCCCGGCGCCGGGAGAAAAGCGGGGAAGGGGCTTTGCAGGAGCCACTTCGGGAAATCAAGTCCGCGCTTGACATAGCGGGCAGGGTCGACGCCATGCTTTCCGGCGACGGCAAAACAAAACGGTTTCGCCGAACACGTTCGGCGAAACCGTCCGGGCACGATCCTCACCCGCTGGCAGTCTTTGGATTTCGGCGGCCGCCTGTTCGGGCTATTCGACGAAGATGAATTTGCCGAAAGCGGCCGGATCGCGGTTCCAGTGGTTGTAGCGCGTGTAGAGGCGCGCCCAGTCGTTCACGGAACCGGGCTGGCGCTGTTCCTTGGGCAGCTTCATGTCGCCCACGCGCCAGCGGTTGAAGTTGCCATTCCACTGGCAACCGCCCGCGGATGTGGTGGGAACCTGCGCATTCTCGAACGCCGCGAGGTCCGAGAACGGGAAGAACAGTTCCATGGTCCAATAGCCGTCCGCGATGTCCACCTTGGCCTGGAGCCCCTGCGGCTTCCATTCGGGGCCGTCCGTATACGTGGAGATGCGTCCGGTGGCGTCCGCGATGACCTGGTAGTAATGGCCTTCGTTGACGCCGGAGGCGTCGATGAAGACCTCCAGGTTGTCCTGTCCCCAGGTGTCGCCGGCAACGCCTTGCTTCATGGCGTCGGTCGCCGGCTCCTCGCAATGGAAGCCGAACGTGACGCCCGTGCCGGGGTACCACACGACGCGGACCTCCGTCTTGTACTTGGGAACGCTGTTCGTCCGGCAGCGGGCGGCGACGAGTTCGCGCGCCTCGGCGTCTTTCCAGCAGGCGTCGTCGAGCTTGCCGTCGATCATGGGCGGCGTCACAGCCTTCTTCATCAGGAGCGGCACGAACGCAGTGCCCGAGGCGTTCTCCCCGGACTCTTTCAAAAACTGTTCGAAGCCTTGGTGGTACCAGTCGAGGCGGGCCTTGACTTTTTCATCGCCGGCGGCGAGCGTGTAGGCTTGGGCGAAGAGATCCTCCATGGCGAGGACTTCCGCTCGCGGATAGGAGATTTCGAAGACGTTGCGGACGGAGCACTGGTTGGACTTCCACTGGCGGTTCCAGCCCTTCTCCTGCATGTCGATGAGCTTGCGCATGGGTTTGGCGGCGGGGCCGAACATGCGCGCCGCGAAGGAATCGTAGATCGCATGGACGTCGACGTCCGGGTTCCAGAGGCAGCGCATCCAGACGTAGGCGGAGAGCGAAAGGCGCGCGGCGTCGTATCCGCCGTTGATGAACGTGCCGCACAGCGTTTTCCGCATGTCCTGGTAGTGTTTCTGAATGGTCTCGCCGTAGACGAACGGCGCACTCGTGAACTCGGCGGGCCAGCAGCTGTAGTGCCAGTTGAGGACGGGGTTGCCGGTGCACTTGGCCCACTGGCGGATGAGGTCTTCCTCGTGCTTCTTCGTCTGCTCGTTCTTGAGGAGCGCGAGGCCGGGCATCGTGCAGAGCATGGCTTCGACGTTCCCTTCCGCCGTGAGGTCGAGCCCCGGCGGCACGTCGCAGGTATTGATGTAGGGGAGAATCGAGATCTTGTAGTCGGGAAGCGTCTGCCTGGCCCACTTTGCGAATTCCTTCGTGAAGTAGCCCCAGATGATGGGCGAACCGGAGCCGGAGGAGCCGAGCTTCGCGTCGAAGAGCTTCTTGCAGTGCTCGCAGGCGCAGTGGACGCCGCAGTCCCATTGGGAAATGGTGATGACCTTTGTCCTGAGGTTGACGATGCCGCTGGGCTTCTTCGTTCCGGCGATCTCGTCCAGCACGCGCTGCTTGTAGTAGGCGAGTGTCTCGGGATTGCCATAGCAGAGCAGCGGCGAGGTCGGGCGCTTGCCGTCCGCCGACAGGGCGAAGATGCCGATGTGGTCCTTCACCGTATCGGCCTCCTTCCACCACCCGTGGGGCGCGTGGACGTTGACGCCGCCGCGGTGGGAGTTGCCGCCTTTCGCGGTGCGGTTCCACGGCGTACCGTCGTAGGGCCAGTTGTCGCGGTAGGCGAAGACGGGGCGGTCGTCGTAGTCGACCGGCCTCACGGCGAGCCCCTGCGTTTTCACCGTGCATTTGCCGTAGATGAAATTGGTCCCCTTCGTTCCGTGCATATCCGCCGGCTTCTGCGGCCAGAAGTAGCGCACGTCGAGCTGGCGTTCGCACCAGTCGTAGACGCCGAAGTCGCCGCGGCCGAGGAAGTAGACGGACCCGTCCCTGGCGACGACGCGGAAGGCTTCGGGATGGTCTTCGGGCGCCCGGAGACCAGCCTTTGCGGCGGCGGCGGTCGCGCCGACGTAGAACGCGGGGGCGTTCGTGGCCGGCTTGTCGGGAGTCTCGGGCACGAGCGCGGGCTTGACTCCCGTCATCTCGAAGAGGGTGTCGGCGAGGTAGCGCGCCGCCCAGTCGTTGTTGCCGCCGCGGACGTAGACGATCGGCAGGCGCGCGACGCCGTCCTTGACGACGACGATCGGATCGCCGGCCACGGAACGGACGTTGACAAGCTTGGTGAGGTCTTTCGCATGGAGATCGCCGGGGGCGATGTCCACGTCGTCGTGGGTTTGCGGCGCAAAGTGGGCGCACGCGCCGCCAAAGGCGAGTGCAAAGGCCGTGCCGGCCGTCAGAAGCGTGGTTTTTGCATTCATGCGGAACAAAATAGCCGACTTTCCGCCGCCGCGCCAGCCTTTTCGGCCTCCCGTCCCTGTGCTACTCTTATCCACATCTTTTTCGACCCGTTGGCCGGGAAGGCCCGTTCCGTTGCAGACACTAAGGAGATGCAGATGCATTCGACCGCCGCACACACGGACCCGCGCGTCCGGTGGTTTGCCGAAGACCGTTTCGGTATGTTTATCCACTGGGGCCTCTACAGCAGCCCTGCCGGCATCTGGCAGGGGCGGAAGATGAAGCACCCGTACGCCGAGTGGCTGCAGGGCTCCGAGCCGGTGACGCGCGCCGAGTACCAGCGGCTGGCGGCGGTGTTCAATCCGACCGGGTTCGATGCCGAACGGTGGGTCCGCGACGCCAAGGGCGCGGGCATGCGCTACCTGGTCATCACGGCCAAGCACCACGACGGCTTCGCCCTGTGGCCGACGCGGGCCTCGCGCTACAACGTCATGGACGCCACGCCCTTCCGGCGCGACATTCTGGGCGAGCTGGCGGCCGCCTGCACAGCGTCCGGTCTGAAGCTGGGGTTCTACTATTCCCACTGGCAGGACTGGGAGGGGACGGGCGGCGACATCAGCAAGTCCCACATCGACTTCGCGGAATACGTTCATCCGACGCCGGAGGCGTTCGCCCGCTACTGGCGGGAGAAGTGTCTCGTGCAAGTGCGGGAGCTGATCGATGCCTACGATCCCTGGATGCTGTGGTTCGACACGTGGAGCAAGGAGAGCTTCGACTACGTGACACCGGAGCGGCAGGAGGAACTCATCGCGCTGATCCGGCAACGGAGCGACAAATGCCTGGTGAACAGCCGCATCCAGTTCCTGGCTCCTTCCGAGCGGGTCGATTTCATCTCGACCATGGACAATGATTTTCCGGAAACAGGCGCGGCGAAGCCGTGGGAGACTTCCGGCACCCTCAACCATTCCTGGGGCTACCACTGCCGCGACTACGGCTGGAAATCCACGGACGAACTGCTGAAGAACCTGGTCGGCAATGCAGCCAACGGCGGCAACTACCAGCTCAACGTGGGGCCGACGGGCGAAGGGCTTTTCCAGCCGGCGGCGGTCAGGCGGCTGCGCGAGCTGGGCGCCTGGCTGGAGGTCAACGGCGAGTCGGTCTACGGCACGGTGCGCAGTCCGCTCGGCAAACCGGCCTGGGGACGCATCACGGCCCGGCCGCAGCCGGGGGGCAGGACCCGCCTCTACCTGCACCTCTGGGCCGTCACCCCCGGAGCGGCGTTGCAGGTGGAGGGGCTGACCGGGACGCCGGAAGGGGCGCGCGTCCTCGAGACCGGCCAGCTGGTGGACGTCGCGGCGGGCGACGCCGGCCTGTGGGTGCGGTTGCCCGGCGAACTGAAGGGGCTCTCCCTGCCCGTCATCGCTTTGGACGGGGCCTGGACCCTGCCCCCGCCGCGCCGTTGATTGCACCCGCAAACCCAACACATCGAATACTTGGAGACCCCATGGACAACACCCAAGATCGCGGGATTCTGCGGCGCCTGGCCGGCGAGTACTTCATTCTCTCCCGGCAGGCGCGCTTCATCGAGAACCGCAGACTGCACCGCGCGGTGAACGACCTGAAGCCCATCCGCCCGGTCGTGCTGATCGACGAACTGCCCTGGACGGAGATGAACCTCGACGGCGAGATGACGCTGCGCTGCGAAGATCCAATCCTGCGCGGCGTCGAGTGGCACCTGCGCGCGACGCTGTTCAAGGCGCGGCATTTGCCGGCCGACATGATCATCGTCCCCTACGTACCGGTGCAGAAGGTGGTTCGCTTCCAGGGGATCGGCGTCGCCGTGGAGGAGCGCACCCTCGCCATCGCCGGACGCGACACGATCCGCGCCCACGAATACCACGATCAACTGGCGACCGAAGCCGACCTCGACAGAATCCACAACGACGTCGTCACCTACGACCGGGAGGAGACGATGCGCCGGTTCGAGCGCGTGGCCGACGCCATCGGCGACATCCTGCCCGTGCGGCTGAAAGGCATTGAATACGCCTCGATGGGGACGTGGGACCAGATCGCCATGCTCCGCGGCGTCGACAACCTGCTGATCGACCTGGCGGACCGCCCCGCCTTCATGCACCGCCTGGTGCGCCGGCTGCACGACGTCCGGTGGGACACGGTCCGGCAGATCGAGACGCTGGGGCTGTTCGACAACGATCCCAGCTCGCTGCACTGCACGCCGATTCTCTCCAGCGCCCTGCCGGGGCCCGGTTTCGACGGCGAGCACGTGAAGCTGAAGCATGTCTGGGGCCGCGCCGTGGCCCAGATCTTCGCCTCCGTCTCCGGACCCATGCACGAGGAATTCGACATCGACTACATCAAGGAGCCGATGTCGCACTGCGGGCTGGTCTACTACGGCTGCTGCGAACCGCTCGACCGGAAGATGGACATCGTCAAAAAGATCCCCAACCTGCGCAAGATCTCGGTCACGCCGTGGGCCGACGTGAACGTGGCGGCCGAGGCGATCGGGCGGGGCTACGTGCTCTCCGCCAAACCCAATCCGGCGGCGGTCGCCGTGGACCGCCTGGACCCGGCGGCGGTGCGCCGGGAACTTGGAACGATCCTCGATGCCTGCAGGCGGAACGGCTGCCCCTGCGACATCGTCCTGAAGGACATCAGCACCTGCAACGGCCGCCCGGAGAACCTTTTCGAGTGGGAACGGATCGCGATGGAGATGGTGCGGAACGGCTGACGCGGCACGCTTGTCCGCAGACGGCAGACGGCCTTGCCCCGCGCGCGTCCACCCGATTCCGTTCTGCCTTGAGTTTTGCGCTGAAACCGATATCCTTGTTTCCCGCGGCCTGTAAATGGGTGATGCCGGCGGACGCGCGCCCCTGCGGAGCGGGGTGTTCCGTCCATGCGCGGCAGGCGGCCGCAACGAAGAACAGGAGGATCTGCCATGGCGGAGTTGACTGATGAACAACGCGCGGCGGTGCGGCAGTGGGTGGAAGAGGGGGCGTCGCTTCCGGACGTGCAGCGGCGGCTGAAGGAAACGTTCGGCCTGACGCTGACCTACATGGACGTGCGCCTGCTGACGCTCGACCTCGGTGCGCAGGTGAAGGACAAGCCGGAAACGAAAAAGGCGCCGCCCCCGGCGGCCGACGCGCCGGCCGAAGCAGACGCGGCGGAGGAGTGGGACGAGGATGCGGAGGCATCGGAAGCGTCCGCGCCCGGTGCCGCGGAAGCGCCGGCGAAGCCGGCCGGCAAGGTCTCCGTTACGCTGGACCGCCTGATGCGCCCCGGCGCGCTGGTCAGCGGCGACGTGACCTTTTCCGACGGCAAGAAGGCGCACTGGCTGCTCGATCAGATGGGGCGGCTCGGTCTCGAGGGGGTGCCGAAGGACTACCGGCCGTCACCCGAGGATGTGCGCGATTTCCAGACGCAGTTGCAGAAGCTCCTGGCATCTAAAGGGTATTGAGCGGTTCCGCGGTCTCGCGCAAGGGAGGGGGCATGACAATCGGTTTTCTGGGCGCCGGCAAGATGGCCGAGGCGATTCTCGCCGCGGTGATCGGCGCCGGCGTCGCCGACGCAGCCGGCATCACGGCATGCGACAAGGTGCCGGAACGGTTGCGCCTGCTGCGCAAGCGCTACCGGGTGAGGGTGACCGGTTCGCCCGAGACGGTGCTGGAGTGCAGCGCGGTGGTGGTGCTGGCGGTGAAACCGCAGGATCTCGACGATCTTCTGCGCCGGGTCGCCCCCCGGATCGCGAAACGCCACCTGCTGGTTTCGATTGCCGCGGGGAAGACGCTGGCGGGACTGCAGGCGCTTGTGGGCGACGGGGTCCGCCTAGTCCGCGTGATGCCCAATCTGGCGCTGCAGGTCGGCGCGGGCATGAGCGCCTTCTGCCGCGGCCCGAAGGCGCGCGCCGCCGACGGCGCCGCCGTGCGCCGGATCCTGGGCGCGGCCGGCCGGGTGGTGGAGCTCGCGGAGGAGCATTTCGACGCCGTCACCGCGCTCAGCGGTTCGGGGCCGGCGTTCTTCGCCTACGCCCTGCAGGCGCTGGCCGACGGTGCGGCGGCGGAGGGGCTTCCGCCCGGCACTGCGCGCCTGTTGGCGGCGCAGACGATGCTGGGGGCGGCCAAGGTGTTGCTGGAGACCGGCCAGGACCCCGCCGCGTTCATCCAGGCGGTCGCCTCTCCCCAGGGGACGACGGCGGCCGGTCTTGCGGTTCTGGAGAAATCGGCCCTGCGCGGCATCCTGGCCCGCACGGTGCGCGCGGCGGCCAGGCGGAGCGCGGCGCTCAGCCGCGCCTGATCGGGAGGGAGGCGGCGATGGAACGCCGGATCGGATTTGTCGGCATCCTGGTCGAGGAGCGCGCGCGGTCGGGTCCCGAGGTCAACCGTGTGCTTGCCGAGAACGCCGAGATGATCCTGGCGCGTGTCGGTCTGCCGGGACACGGCGGCAAGGTCTCGGTGGTGACGC
>CAYVKQ010000058.1:0-4816 GCA_964451945.1 uncultured Lentisphaerales bacterium | reverse complement strand
GTCGAGGCCACGACCGACGAGATGGGCCGCCTGACGGGCCGGCTGGGGCAGATTGCCGGCGTCTCGGTCAAGTCGGGCCTTGCCAGATAGAAGCGACGGCCGGCAGGGGAGGGGCCTTCCGCTCACCGCCGCCGGAGGGACACTTTCCAGGTCACGCGCGCCAGGCTGAGCATCGCGCGCGCCGGGAAGAAGGTTGCCTGGAGCAGGTTGGAGTAGACGGACGTGGCCATGTAGCGGAGGGCGTACCGGGGCGCCACCGCGCCGCGCGTCTCTTTCAAGGTCACGATCCAGGCCACCGCGGCCGCGCGCAGCACCGTCGAGCAGAGGAACAGCACGCCATGGTAGGTCAGCGTCCAGCCCCACACCGTCAGCCTCCAGTCGTCGCCCAGGGCTTGCGCGACGCTGCCTCCGAAAAGGCCGCTGAGCGTTCCCGCGACGGCCGCGACCACGCTGTTGATGGCGATCACCGCCGTATCGCTGCCGCGCCGGCCGCCGCCGCCGGTCATGCGCAGCAACAGGTTGAAGGCGCCGATGTCCATGCCGCCCCAGGCCGCTGTTGCGATCAACACGCAGATGTAGCCGGGAATCCAGGTGCCGCGCGTGACAAAGACCCAGCTGGACGCGCCGTTGATCACCAGGATGCCGGCGATGAGGAGGGTGGTCTTCGAGCCGAAGCGGTCAACGAAGCGCCCCCAGAACGGATAGCTGGCCATGCCGACCAGCAACGGTGCCGAGACCAGCAGGACGTTGGCCCGGACGTTGCTGACGCCGACCACGTCCAGGAGGTACAGCCAGGAGAACTGGCCCATGAACCCGGTGGCGAAGGTGATGGTGAAGGAGTAGCCCAGAAAGCGGCGGAAGCTCCCGTCGGCCAGCGACGGGCGGACCAGGTCCCACAGGCTCAAAGAGGGGCGGCCGCCGGTTCGCGCCGTGTCGGGCACGCGGATGAACAGGAGGGCGTCTATGGTGCCGCAGATCCCGGCGACGGCGAACAGGGCGCTGATGACATTGCGCAGCAGATCCCCCTGCTCCGGCCGCGGCCAGTCGAGCGCCATGCCGGAGAGAATCGAAAGCACCAGGCCGACTGCCTGCCCGTACTGGACACGGCGCGAGAAGTAGCGCCCGCGGACGCGTCCGGGAATCAGCTCGGACATCCAGGCCATCCACGCTGGCGTCGAGATGTTGGCCAGGAGGGTCGAGACGGTCATCACCGTCAGCAGGGCGGGCCACTGCCACGCCCGCGGAAACAGCCAGGGAAGGGCCGCGATGACCAGCCACAGCGCGCGGTGCAGGGTGAGGCTCCAGAGAAAAACCGTCTTGCGCCGACCATAGCGCTCCAGCAGCAGGCTGGCGGGGAGTTGGACGAGGGCGCCGGCAAAGGGGATCATCGCCAGGACGCCGAAGCCGAACGGCGTGACGCGGATCAGCTTGGCATAGCGGGTGAAACTCGCCCCGCTGGCCAGGTACATCCACGCCGACCCGAAAAGCCACGCCACGATGACGCGCCGCAGCGCGCCGCGCAGATCGGATTTTGCATCACTATCCATGCCCACAGCGGCGGAACCCCCGCTCTTCCTTGCCTGGAAAGGGCGGGATCATACCATAAGCCGCGGACGAGAACGAGTGGAGCGTGTGTTGCCGGCGGCGGCTGATTCGGAATCGATGCTTTCCGCAACCCCGCCTTGACTTTGGACCGCGCCTTTCGGAAACTGGAACGGATCTGGTCCCGTTGCAGACAGCGAACCCCGACAACCTCCATGCGCATTCTTTCCCGTTACGTGCTTGCCGCCTTTCTGCTTCCCCTCGCCTATTGCCTGGTGACGTTCGTTTCACTCTATGTCGTGATCGAACTGATCGACGCCTACGGCGATCTCGCGGCGGCGAGGCCGGCGCCGTGGGTGGTGGTCCTTTACTTCGCCGGCTACCTCGCGCCGCTGTTCGAGTGGTTGCTGGCGGCGGCACTGTTGCTCGCGTCGCTCTACACCATGTGGCAGCTTTGCCGGCACAGCGAGGTCACGGCGATGCGCGCCAGCGGCCTGGGGTTGCGCACGATCATCGGTCCGATGGTCGGGACGGCGGTGGTTGGCGCGGCGCTGGCCGCGGCGAACCTCGAGTTTTTCGCGCCGTCGGCGGCCGAATACGCGAAGCGTGTCAAGAAGGAGGAGTTTCGTTCCCAGGGGGCCGATGTGCGGGAGAACATCAACTACTACAACACCGAGGGGCGGCGGATCTGGCGCATCAACCGGATGGATCTCTACGCGCCGGAGGCGCTCGACGGGGTGCAGATCACGTTCGAACGGCCGAACGGGACGCGCGAGGTCGACGTCTCCTGCAAGCGGGCCGAGTACAAGGACGGCATGTGGTGGTTCTTCTACCCCCAGTACACCTGGTATGACGAGATCGGCCTGCAGGTCGAACCGCGGCTGCCGCAACTGGCGCGTCTGCCGCTGCGCGCCATGCCGACCCTCGGCGAAACTCCCGACGACTTTGTCAACGAGACACGCGAGTGGTCCTTTCTCTCCGTACGCGCGCGCCTGCGCTACCTGCGCGTCCATCCCAGCCTCGGCGCCTCCGAACGCCGCTCGAAATGGTACGACATCCACTACCGGCTGGCGGCCCCTTGGTCCGGGGTGGTGATCACCCTGTTCGCCATTCCCATGGGGATCGCCACCGGCCGGCAGAGCGTCTTCAAGGGGATACTCGCGGCCATCGGCCTGTTCTTCGCCTTTTTTGCCGCGGTCAACGGCGGGATGATCCTTGCCAAGCGCGAACTGGTTCCCGCGTTCGTCGGCGCCTGGGCGCCGCACGCGCTGTTTCTGGCCACGGGGCTGGCGCTGCTGTGGCGGCAGCGGTAGTCCCGCCGCGTCTACAGCCCGCGCATACGGGCGGCGGCGAAGCGGGTCCTGCCCGCCCAGTCGGCGGTGACGGAAATGTCGGCGAAGCCGTGCGTTTCAAGGATCTCGCGCACCGCTGTCCCCTGGTCGTCGCCGATCTCGAAGAAGAGGTGCCCGCCCGGCCTGAGGACCAGGGCCGCGTCGCGCGTGATGGCGCGGAGGCAGACCAGGCCGTCGGGTCCGCCGTCCAGCGCCGCGAGCGGCTCGTGCTCGCGGATGTGGCGTTCGAGGGTCGGCACCACGCCGCTGGCGATGTAGGGGGGGTTGGAGACGACGGCGTCGACGCTCCCCGCCGGGAACGCGCCGCAGCCGGCCTCCTCCCGGAATTCCACGCGCGCCGTCACGCCGCAGCGGGCGGCATTGGCGCGGGCGAGTTCGAGGGCGGGGGGACTGATGTCCGTCGCCACCAGGCGCGCCTGCGGGCGCTCCCGCGCCAGACTGAGGGCGATGCAGCCGCTGCCGGTTCCCGCGTCGACGACCAGCGCCGCCGTGCATGCCCACAGGTCGGCGGCCGCCAGCACGAGGTCGACCAGCTGTTCCGTCTCGGGGCGGGGGATCAGCGCGCGGCGGTCGGTGGCGAGGGTGAGGCCGCGGAACGCCCATTCCCCCAGCACGTACTGCACCGGCTCGCCGGCGCCCGCCCGCGCCAGCCCCCGGCGCAGCGCCGCGGCGCGCGCCGTCCCGACGGGAAGCTGCAGGCGGAGCTGGAGATCGAGCCGGGGGCAGCCGAGCAGGCGCCCGGCCAGCAGCTCGCAGACGACGCGCGGACAAGGAACGCCGTGACGATCGAGATAGGCGGTGCCCGCCTCGATCAGCTCGCCCAGCGGCCGTTCGCCGGCGGGTTTCTTCCGCATCCGGGACCCCGTGCTACTCCCGGGCGTATGCGGCGACGCCGCGCACGGCGACGATTTCACCGAAATAGACACAGTGGTAGTCCCGGGTCGGATAGTTCGAGGCGACCGACGGGTCATGAAAGCCATTGGGGTCGAGGAACTGCGCGTAGAGTTTGCGGCACTCGAAGACCAACTCGGCTTCGGCGAAGGTCGGCGCCGCCACCTGTTTCGCGGCCACCGGGGTCAGCCCCGACTCCTGGATCTTGTTGCCGTCGCGCCCCGACTTGCTGCCCAGGAGCTGCAGCGCGCCGCGGCAGGCGGGGCGGAACGTGCTCAGGGTGAACGTCGGGAAGGCCTCCAGGAAGCGGAAGGTGTGGCGCTGCGGGCGGCAGAAGACCTGGGCGAACGGCTTGTTCCAAACCGTCCCCAGGCTGCCCCACGAGACCGTCATGGTGTTGTAGCGCCCCGCGGCGAAGTCGCCGGCGGTCAGCAGGAACCACCGTTTGTCGAACAGGGCCATCGGATCGAGCGCCAGCGAACCGATGGACAGGTCGTGCAGCACGGGCTTTTCCATGGCGGGGTTCTCCTCAGAAGGGCATCGGCTCGTCTTCGTTGATCGGGACGTCGGTCTCGTCGCGGACCACCGCCGTGCCGTCGCCGTCGAGTTTCTCGACCTGGAACGCCACCAAGTCGACAAAATAACGGTTGGCGTCTTTTGCGCTTTGGTTGCCGCGGATGTCGAACCGCACCTTGACCCGGTCGTTGGGGGCCAGTCCGTCCACCAGGGAACACCGCTCCTTCAAGGCGGCGAATTTGACCGGTTGGGGAAACTTTTCGTCTTCGGTGGTGATCACGAACTCGCGTTTGACAAACCCGCTGTTGAAGGTCATCAGCGGCAGGATCACCTTGACGGTGCCGATCATCTCGTAACTTGTGGACATGGCTCGCTCCGTTCCTGATTCCCGGTGCCCGCAACGGTTTTTGCAGGCGCCTCTCCCGTAATGCGTATTCGTGACAGTGTGGCATAAGGGGCGACGAGCGACAAGGAAAAGCGGCGGGCCTGCCGCGGCGCCGCCCGCTGTAATCGGT
>CAYVKQ010000057.1:0-12923 GCA_964451945.1 uncultured Lentisphaerales bacterium | reverse complement strand
AGGTCGCGGGCAAGCTGCAGGTCGACAAGCTCACGATCGAGGAGACGCCGCCCGCGGTGACGCTGGCCTCGCCCGTGCCGCACCTCAAGAGCGTGGACCTCGCCTGGTCCGCCTATCCCGACGACGGCACGTTCCAGCGCTACGACGTCTACCGGCGCGAGTCGGCCGGCGTGACGATCGGCGACACGCGCGTCGCCTCCCTCGCCGACCGCGCCGTCCTCGCCTTCACCGACACCGGACTCTCGATCGGAAAGACCTATTATTACCGGGTATTCACTGTAAACAGCAACGACACCACCGCCGCCTCGAACGAGGCGCAGGCGACCACGGTGCCCATCCCGATGCCGTTTGCCGACGATCTCGACGACGCCTCGCAGTGGGACACGCTCGGCGGCTGGGGCGTGGAGACCAACGGCGCGGAGACCTTTCTCTCCGACTCGCCGGGCGTCCAGTACGCCGGCAGCCTGAACAGCGGCGACAACTACGCGTTGACGGCCGTTGACCTGACGGGCGCGGCGTGGCCGGTGCTGCGCTTCAGGGACCGGCACGTCTTCCACGACGCGGCGGCGGGCGACCGCGGCGTCCTGGAGGTTTCCGCCAACGGCACCACCTGGGCGCGCATCTACGGCGTCTCCGGCGCGCGCGGCGCGTGGGCGGAGCAGGCGGTCGACCTCTCGCGCTGGCGCGGGCAGGCGAACCTGCGCATCCGCTTCGCCATCGAGAGCAACACCATTCTGGCGGGCGACGGCTGGTTCGTCGACGATGTCGCCGTCGAGGAGCACACGCCCGCCCCGGCGCAGCCGCTGCCGTTCGCGGAGCGCTTCGAGGGCGGCCTGACGAACTGGATCGCGGGCGGCTGGGCCGCCGCGACGAACGCGCCCTGCGAGGGCCTCGTGGTCGCCGAGGGCTTCCCCCTGCCCTGGACGCCGCAGAACCGCGACGGCTACTGGATGACGCTCAACCGCGAACTCGACCTCTCAGGAACCGCCGCGCCGCAGCTCACGGTCTGGACGCGGCGCTCGCAGGGCGACGACTACACGCGGCTCTACCTCTACCTGTCGAGCGATGGCGGAATCAACTGGTTCAGCCTCAGCGGGCACATCGCCCGGAGCGCGGAATGGACGCGCTACCAATATGAAATCCCATCCGCCTACCGCGTGGCCGGCCTCCGCCTCGGCCTCAACGCCTACGCCTACTACGAAGTCGCGGGCAAGCTGCAGGTCGACAAGCTCACCGTCGAGGAGTCGCCGCCCGCCGTGACGCTCGCCTCGCCCTCCGGTGTGACGGTCAGCGGTCTGTCGCTGGCCTGGTCGTCCTACACGGGCTCCGCCTTCCAGCACTACAAAATCTACCGGCACACGGCGCAAAGCGTGAACGAGACGCACACGCTGCTCGCGACGATCCCCGATCCGGCGGTCACCAACTTCGCCGACACCGGCCTCTCCGCCCGGACGCGCTACTTCTACAAAGTCTACGTCATCGACGAGAGCGACACCGGCACGCCCTCTAACGAGGCCTCGGCGGAGACGCTGGGCGTGCCGCTCGGGTGGACCGATGATTTTGACGGCGGGCTCGATCCAGCCTGGACCTTCACCGGGACATGGGGCATTCAGTCCGGCGCGGGCGTGGACGGTTCGGCGGCGCTGACCGACTCCCCCGGCGACTACGCCAACAGCAGCGACACCTGGGCGCAGACCGCGGTCGACCTGAGCGCGGCGGTCTGGCCGGTGCTGGTTTTCAAAGACCGCCATGCCGTGCCGCCGGACGGCGAGAGCGTCACTGTCCAGATCGGGGCGGCGGACAACAACAACATTGCGTCCATCGCCTGGACCACGGCCTACAGCGTGCGCGAAATCCGGACCGGCTGGAGCGAGCAGCAGATCGACCTCTCGCGCTGGAAGGGCCGCCACACCGTCTACATCCGTTTCCGGCTGGGTTCAAATGCAAGTGTCGTGGACGATGGCTGGGCGATCGATGATGTCGCGCTCCGTGAACACACGGCCCTGCCGGCGGCCACCAGTGCCTATGAACGCTTCGAAGCGGGGCTGGGCAACTGGATCAACGGCGGATGGATCGCTTCCACCAACACCCCTTACGAGGGAACGTCGTGCGCGTTGAACCACGCGTCGCAGCTCGTGCTGGCCGGGACCGACGCCTGGCTCGTCTACGGCGGCGAACTGGACCTCTCGGCGGCAAGCGACCCCCAAGTCACCCTGTGGGCCCGCGGCTGGCGCGGCTATAACAACTATGGACGGTTCTATGTGAGGCTCTCCAAGGACGGCGGTGTCACCTGGCTCGACCTCTCCGGGATACTCGCGGTGACGGAACCTTGGGCGCGCTTCCAGTTCGCGGTCCCGGCCGACTACCGCACCAACGGCGTGCGGGTCGCCGTGCAAAGCTATGCATACAACGATACCCTCGACAGCAAATGCTTCCTTGATGCCCTGGGCGTGGGCGACGAGACGCCCGGCGCGCCGGTGCCGGCCGCACCGGCGGACGGCGCGACCGTGGCGATCGTGCGGCCGACACTGGCGGTGACAAACGCGGTGGACAGCCAGACCGATCCGCTCACCTACAGCTTCGAGGTGTACACGAACGCCGATTTGAACGCGGCCTCGCTGGTGGCGCAAAATCCGGCGATCGCGTCGGGCGCGGCAACCACCTCCTGGCAGATCGACGCCGAACTGACGGATGAGACACAATACTGGTGGCGCTGCCGCGCGACCGACAGCGGCGCGCATGCCAGCCCCTGGAGCGAGACGGCGACATTCTTCGTCGATCTCGTCAACACGCCGCCGCCGGCGCCGGACATCGTGTCGCCCTATGCCGATGCGACACTGCCCGATGCCAACGGCTACTTTGTCTGGTTCGCCAGCGGCGACGCCGACGCCGGCGACGCGGTGACCGGCTACCAGCTCCAGATTGCGACGGATGGAGCCTTCACCAATGTTCTGGTCGCAAGCGCGGTCGCGGCGCAGCCCGACGCACTGCTGGTGCAGATGAGCGCTCTGCCGGGTTACGAAGCACTCGCGTTGAACGCGCGCTACCACTGGCGTGTGCGCGCCTTTGATATCTGGGACGAACCATCTGCGTGGTCCGGGACATCTTTCATCTATGGCGAATTGCAGAAACAGCCGCCCGATCCTGTCACGATCACCGGTCTCACGATCACAAATGGCGAGGTCCATCTCTCGTGGACGGAAAGCGCGCTCCCCGTACGGATCGAATTCACGCCGTCGCTGGTGGACGCGCAGTGGTCTCCGGTCGCCGGAGCGACCGCTCTCAACGGGACCACCCACAGTTTCACTCGACCGCCGGGCGGCCAGGGTTTCTTCCGGGTGGTGGTTGAATGACTCTGGCGCCTTGTCGCAATCGAAAGCGATCGCCTGCGCAACAAGGGATGAGGCATGGGGAAAGAGTTCTTTTTCCCGGAAATAGCAGGCACTTCCGCACCGGCGGCACGGCAACCCCCCGCCCCCGCGGAATCCGGCCGCTCTTTCTTGCGTGCCTGGCGGCATGCCTGCCGTGGTGCGCGCGGATGGCGGCGGCGGACAATGCCGGGTTCGTCAAGACCGCCGGCACCCGTTTCATGCTCAATGGCGCTCCCCACTTTTATGCCGGCGCCAATTTCTGGCAGGGGATGAATCTGGGGATGGACGGCGCGGCGGGTGGCGACCGCGGACGGCTGGGACGCGAACTGGACCGGCTGAAAGCCCTGGGCCTGGTCAACCTGAGGGTCATGGCCTTGTCCGAAGGTCCGGACACGGCGCCCTACCGGATGCGCCCGTCGCTCCAGCCGGCGCCGGGCGTTTTCAACGAAGCGGTTTTCGAGGGCCTGGACTACCTGCTGCACGAGATGAACCGGCGCAACATGCGCGCGGTGATGACGCTCAACAACTACTGGCACTGGTCGGGCGGCATGGCCCAGTACGTCGCCTGGGCCGAGGGTTCCGCCATCCCCTATCCCCCCTCCTATCCCGACTTCACCGGCGACTGGGGCGCGTTCATGACCTACTCGGCGCGGTTCTACGCCAACCCGCAATGCCGGGAAGCGTTTCGGACGGCCATGGCGGCGGTGATCTGCCGGACCAACACCGTCTCGGGAACGCCCTACCGCGACGATCCCGCCATCTTCGCCTGGGAACTGGCCAACGAACCCCGCAACTACCCCCAGGCCTGGATCGACGAAACGGCCGCCTTCATCAAGTCGCTGGACCCGAACCATCTGGTGACGAGCGGCTCCGAGGGCTCGGTGGGCGGCGACTTTCTGGACACCCATGGCGGCCCGCACATCGACTATGCGACCTGCCACATCTGGCCGCAGAACTGGGGCTGGTACCAGCCGGGGAATCCCGCCACCTACGCCACCGCCGTGCAGCAATCCCTGAACTATCTGCAGACACACGCGGGCCAGGCCGCGGCCGTGCTCGGCAAGCCGCTGGTGCTTGAGGAGTTCGGTCTGGCCCGCGACGGCGGATCGCACGATCCCGCCGCTTCCACGGCGTACCGCGACGGCTTCTTCGGTCAGTTCTACGCGGCGATCGAGGCCAGCGCCGAATCGGGTGGCGCACTGGCCGGCGACAACTCCTGGGCCTGGGCAGGCGAAGGCCGCCCCGCCGATCCCGCGCCGCAATGGATCGGAGACCCGCCGCACGAGACTCCCGGATGGTACTCGGTCTACGATACCGACGCCTCGACGCTCCTCGTCCTCTCCAACCATGCCGACCGCCTGGCGATCCTCAGCGACGACCGCGACCGCGATGCGCTGCCGGATAGCTGGGAGCTGTGGCGCTTCGGCAGTGTGACCAACACGGGCGGCGAGGCGGGAGAGGACTGGGACGGCGATGGCGCTTCGGACCGGAGCGAGTACCTGGCCGGGACGGATGCCGCCGATCCCGCTGATCATCTGGCGATCCGCGGCTTCCGCCGTCTGACGGAACCGCCCGCCGTGCAACTCTCATGGAACGCCGTCACGGGGCGCCTGTACACCGTGACCATCGCCACGCGCCCCTGCGGACCGTTCGGGCCAGCCCCCGATTTCACCGATGTGGCGGCCGCCGGCGCTGCGATGGCCTACACCAACGAGCCGGCCAGCCTGCCGGCAACGCGGTTCTACCGCATCCAGGTGCGCCCGCCCTGGTGAGGCAGCCGAGGCGACATCGTTGCGGACATGTATGATCCCGCGCCGCAGCTCTTCGGCAAAGGACAACGCGGCAATTCGCATTGGCAGACGGACGCCATCTCCGCTACGATGGAGTATGAACAAGGCCCGTTGTCTACAGCCGAAATAGGGAATGGCATGACCCACGAAGAAAGGCTTGCCGCAGCGGCCGCCTTCCGGCTCCTGGCGCGGCATGACGATGTCGTCTTTCCGGACGGACTCGAAGCGCGGCTGCGGCGAGTCGGCGTTGCTTGTGACCGGGAGGCTGGCGTATGACCACCCGCGAACGTGTCCGCGCGATTCTCGACTTCAAACCGGTCGACCGGCTGCCGGTTATCGAGTGGGCGCCCTGGTGGAGCCAGACGATCGACCGCTGGCGGGGCGAGGGGCTCCCGGCCGGACTGACCGACTGCTACGACATCGGCTGCCACTTCGGGCTGGACATGCTCAAGTACCGCCACTTCGGCGCGCGCGGTCCCGGCTGCCCGCAGCCTCCGGGTCACGGCCTCGGCATCCTCTCCGACGACGCCGGCTACGAGCGCATCCGCCCGCTTCTCTACCCGGACGCGGTCGACGCGGCCCTCTGGTCCGCCTGGGCCGCCGAGCAGGACCGCGGCGACACGGCGCTGTGGTTCAACATCGACGGCTTCTTCTGGTGGCCGCGGGTGCTGCTCGGCATCGAGCCGCACCTCTACGCCTTCTACGACCAGCCCGGGCTGATGCACCGCATCAACGCCGACCTCGCCGACTGGCACCTCCGTGTCTTCGACGCCGTCTGCCGCCACTGCGTTCCCGAGTTCGTCTGCTTCGCCGAGGACATGAGCTACAACCACGGGCCGATGCTGTCGGAGGCGCAGTTCGAGACCTTCATGCGTCCCTACTACGAACGCGTCGTGCCGCACATCCGGGCGCGGGGCTGCCGCGTGTTCGTCGACACCGACGGCGACGTGACGCTCGCCATGGCGTGGTTCGCGCGGGCGGGCATCGAGGGTTTCCTGCCGCTCGAGCGCCAGGCGGGGGTCGATGTGGCGGCTCTGCGCCGGCGCCATCCGGCGATGCGCTTCCTGGGGGCGTTCGACAAGATGACCATGAACCGCGGCGAGGCGGCGATGCGAGGCGAGTTCGAGCGGCTGCTGCCGGTGGCGCGGACGGGCGGGTTTCTGATTGGCTGCGACCACCAGACCCCGCCCGGCGTGTCGTACCAGGACTACCGCCTCTATCTCCGCCTGTTCCGCGAGTATGCGGCGAGGGTGTAGGGAAGACGCATCAGAATTTCACGGTCGCCTGGAGGTAGCAGTAGGTGCCGTTGTCGGCGGCGCCGGTGTCCGACAGATACGATCCGGCGAAGAACCACGAGAATCCGGCGTGCAGCATGACGTTCTTCGTGACCGTGACATCGGCGATCAGGTCGATCTCCTGGCCGAACGACCTGCTGGCGCCGATGGCGCGGACGTCGCGTCCGTCGGGCGTGGTGCGCCGGACGGGGGTCAGCCCGTTGGAACCGTAGGCGTAATCGGCGCTGTCGGCGAGCCGGAAGAGGTTGTATTCGGCGGCGAGGCGCAGGGCCTTCGCCGGCTCGACCGCGAGCGTGAGGCGCGGGTTGTGGAGGTTGGCGAGGCCGATGATGTCCTGCCGGCCGTACCAGGAGTGGCTGGTGGTGTAGGGGGTGCGGAAGGTCGCGGAGTCGCCGTCCGTGCGGTCGCCGTCGCCGCTGGCAAAATCGTAGCTGAGGCCGATCCGCGGGCGCCAGGGGGTGTTGCGGAAGGTGTGGCCCGCTTCGGCGTGGATCATCAGGGCGGCAATATCAAGATCGCGGCCGGCGCTGGTGCGGCTTCCGAACTGGGTGGCCAACTCCGCTGCATAGTCCCACGGGTCTTCCTTGGGCCGCTTCGACGCGACGCGCGTCCCCAAGGTGGCGTAGCGCCCCTCGGCCGAACCGCTGTCGCTGTCGAAATGGAATCCGTAGAGATCGAGGACGTGCCCCTCAAGGTGTTCGCTGGAGAGATAGAGCCCCGCCACGGATTCATCGTCCTTCCATTCGTCGAACGCGCCGCGTTCGATGGTCACGACACGGGCCCAGAACGCCTCGGCCCACCAGCGGTCCCGCCGGTAGCGCAGTTTGGCGCCGTCGAACGAACGTCCGAAATTCCCCCAGCGGGAGTCGGCGATGAGGCGTCCGTCGCCGTAGCGGAACAATTGTCGGCCGAGCGACAGGCCGAACGGGCATTGCGCGTAGTCGGCCAGATCGACGAACCCCTGGCGCAGGTCGAACTCCGCGTTGCCCTGCGCGCTGTTGACGTTGGGTTCGCGGCCGCGGCCGGACCACGTCTCACGCGTGTCCTGTCCCTGGGCGTAGAGCTTGAGCCAGGGGAGGGGGGTGAGCGCGAGACCGAGCCGGAGGCGGCTCAGGAGGGCTTCGGTGTCCTGCAGGCCGTCGGCGTTTTCGTTGAAGTCCCGGTCGTTCTCGCGCCGCTCCGCGCGGAGGCGCCAGTCGACGTCGAACACGATTGCGCCGTCGGCAAAGGCGAGCGGGTTCGCGTCCGGCTTGACGGCGGCGGGCGGCGCAGGCGGCGCGGCGGCCGGTTGCGCCGCTCCGGCGGCCGCCGCCTGGAAGGCGAGGGTGAGGACGAGGGCCGGGAACACGGGGTTCGCGCGCGGCTGGCGGGGTCTGGTGTTCATGAGGGTTCTCCTTCGGATTTCGGATAGATCTGCGCCTGCCGCGGCGAGAAACGCACGTGCTCCCCGGCGAGCAGCCGTAGTTCCGCGTAGCGCTCCCGCGTGAGTTCGGCTTCGCAGAGGGTACCGTCCTCTTCGCGGCAGAGCTCGACGCGGACGATCGGACCGATCGCGGTGATCCGTCCGACCGTGGCGCGCAGCCAGTCGTCGTGTTCCGGCGCGCGGCTGATCTCGATGTCGTGCGGGCGGGCATGCACGACGGCCTCCGCGGCGGGCGCGCCGACGGGGAAGACCAGCCCGCCGAGCCGTGCCTGGCTGGCGCGCACGGGCGTGTGGAACCGGTTCACGCTGCCCAGGAACTGGTAGACGAAGGCGTTGGCCGGATGCTCGTAGACTTCATTGGGGGGACCGACCTGCTCGATCCGCGCATGGTTCATGACGACCACCTGGTCGGCCACTTCGAGGGCCTCGTCGACGTCGTGCGTGACGAAGACGCTGGTCACATGGATCTCGTCGTGCAGGCGCCGCAGCCAGCGGCGCAGCTCCTTGCGGACCTTGGCGTCGAGCGCGCCGAACGGTTCGTCGAGCAGCAGCACCCGCGGTTCGACCGCCAGGGCGCGGGCCAGCGCGGCCCGCTGACGCTGCCCTCCCGAAAGCTGGCTGGGGAGACGGTCGGCGAGCCAGTCGATCTGCACCATCCGCAGCAGCTCCATGACCCGGTCGCGGATTTCGGCGCGGCTCGGCCGCTCGCGGCGGGGCTTCACGCGCAGGCCGAAGGCGACATTCTCGAACACCGTCAGGTGGCGGAACAGCGCATAGTGCTGGAAGACGAAGCCGACCTTGCGGTCGCTCGCTTGCTTCCGCGAGATGTCCTTGCCGTCGAACAGGATGCGTCCCGTGTCGGCCGTCTCCAGCCCCGCGATGATGCGCAGCAGCGTGGTCTTGCCCGATCCCGACGGGCCCAGCAGCGCGACCAGTTGCCCCGACGGCACCGTCAGGCTCACATTATTCAGCGCCTGGAACGTTCCGAAGGTTTTGTTGACGGCGATGGCTTCGATCGACATGGCGGGTCACTCCTTCACGGCCGCGGCCGACAGGCGCCGCCGCTGGTTCCACTCGACGGCCGCCTTGGCGACCAGGGTCGCCATCGCCAGCAGCGCGAGCAGCGAGGCGACGGCGAACGAGGCGGCGAACTGGTAGTCGTTGTACAGGATCTCGATATGGAGCGGCAGGGTGTTGGTCACGCCGCGGATGTGTCCCGAGACGACCGACACTGCGCCGAATTCCCCCATGGCGCGGGCGTTGCACAGGACCACCCCGTACAGCAGCCCCCAGGTGATGTTGGGCAGGGTCACCCGCCGGAAGGTCTGCCAGCCGCCCGCCCCCAGCGTGACGGCGCACTCCTCCTCGTCCGTCCCCTGCGCCTGCATCAGCGGGATCAGCTCGCGGGCCACGAAGGGGAGGGTGACGAAGACCGTGGCCAGGACGATGCCGGGGACGGCGAAGACGATGCGGATGTTCCGCTCCATCAGCCAGGGCCCCAGGATGCCGCGCGCGCCGAACAGGATCATGAAGATCAGTCCGGCGATCACGGGCGAGACGGCGAACGGCAGGTCGATCAGGGTGATCAGGAGCTGCTTGCCGCGGAATGTGAACTTGGTGACGGCCCACGCGGCGGCCAAGCCGAAGGCGACGTTCAGCGGCACCGCGATCGCCGCGGTCAGGAGGGTCAGGCGGATCGCCGCGACCGCGTCGGGGTCGGTGAACGCCGCCAGAGCGACGCCGATGCCGCGCTGCAGCGCGCTGACGAATATCAGCAGCAACGGCAGGAACAGCACGAGGGCGACGAACAGCAGCGCCACACCCGTCAGCAGCCAGCGCACCGGCGCGGGATCGGTGATCGCCCGCCGCGAAGCCTGGGACGGACACACCCGCCCCGTTGCACACGCACCCGCCATGGTCTTTTCCCTTCTTGTCCTCATTGGCGCCTGCGGCCGCTCCAAGCCTGCAGGGAGTTGATCGCCAGGAGCAGCAGGAACGAAAGCACCAGCATCACGACGCCGATCGCCGCCGCGCCCGCGTAGTCGTACTGCTCCAGTTTGATGACGATCAGCAGCGGCGCGATCTCGGTGCGCAGGGGCATGTTGCCGGCGATGAAGTAGACCGATCCGAATTCGCCGACGGCGCGGGCGAACGCCAGCGTGAAGCCGGAGAGCACGGAGGGTAGAACGGCGGGCAGGATGACGCGGCGGAAGGTCTGGCCGCGCGACGCGCCGAGGCTCGCCGCCGCCTCCTCGAACTCGGCTTCGAGTTCCTCCAGCGCGGGCTGGACCGTGCGCACGACGAACGGCAGCCCGATCAGCATCAGGGCGAGGACGATGCCGAGGGGTGTGTAGGCGACGCGGATGCCCAGGGGGGCGAGCCAGCGGCCGATCCAGCCCGTGTGGGCGTAGAGCGTGGTCAGGGCGATGCCGGAGACCGCGGTGGGCAGGGCGAACGGCAGATCGACGGACGCGTCGACGAGCCGTTTGCCGGGGAAGGAGTAGCGGGTCAGGACCCACGCCAGGATCGATCCGAAAACGGTGTTGACCGCCGCCGCGGCCGCCGCCGCGCCGAAGCTCAGGCGGTAGGCGGCCAGGACGCGCGGGTCGAGCAGGGCCTTGTGCGCGAAGTCGCTCCAGCTCATCCGCCCGGCTGCGTAGAAGAGGCCGGCCAGCGGCAGCAGTACCAGCAGGCCGCTGTAGAACAGCGTGAACCCGAGGGTCAGGCCGAAGCCGGGGAGCGCGCGGGACGGTTTGCCGCGGGGGTGTTTCATCGGGGGGCGCGCCCGGCGGGCGCGGCGGCGGCGGAGTCGGCCGCGTTGTAGATGCTGTCGAAGGCGGCCCCGTCCGCGAAGTGGACCCGGTTGGCCTCGGCCCACCCGCCGAAGAGGTCGTCGATGGTGAACCGCTCGACCTTGGGGAAGCGGTCGGCGTACTTCGCTGCGGCGGCGGGGGAGGTCGGCCGGTAGTAATGCCGGCCCGCCAGGTCCTGGCCCTCGTCGGAGTAGAGATATTCGAGATAGGCCTGGGCGATTGCGCGGGTTCCCTTCCGCTCCACGTTGCGGTCCACCAGCGCCACGGTCGGCTCCGCCAGGATGCTGATCTCGGGGACCACGATTTCCACCCCGGCGCTGTCGAGATCGTGCTTGCTCAGCAGGATCTCGTTCTCCCAGTTGATCAGCACGTCGCCGATGCGGCGCTGCACGAACGTGTTGGTGGCGCCGCGCGCCCCCTGGTCCAGGACGGGCACGTTTCTGTAGACGTCGCGGACGAACGCGCGTGCCTTCTCCTGCGCCGCGCGCACGGCGTCGGCAAAGGCGGGGTCGCGGAGTCGGGCCGCGCACTCCGGCCCCAGCTCCCGGCGCAGCACCGATCCCCAGAGGGCGAGGTAGTTCCACCGCGCCACGCCCGATGTCTTCGGGTTCGGGGTGATGACCTGCACGCCGGGACGGGCCAAATCGGCCCAGGAGCGGATCTTCTTGGGATTGCCCGCCCGCACCAGCAGCGCCAGGGTCGAGGTGTAGGGCGCGCTGTTGCGCGGCAGCCGCTGCTGCCAGTCGGCGGGCAGCAACCCTGCGTGCGCGGCGATCGCGTCGACGTCGGCCGCCAGCGCCAGTGTCACCACGTCGGCCTGCAGCCCGTCGATCACCGCCCGCGCCTGACTCCCCGAGCCGCCGTGCGACTGCCGGATCACGACGCGCGCGCCCGTCTTTTCGAACCAATGTTTGGCGAAGGCCTCGTTGAAGGCGCGGTAAAACTCCCGCGTCGGGTCATACGAGACATTGAGCAGTTCCGCGTCGGCGGCGCGCAGAACGGACGACGCCCCCGCGGTCAGCGCCAGGATGAGCGCCGGGACTGGGTGGCGGCAGAGCCATTTCCGTGGATTCATTGGACAACCTTCCCTTCGTTGAATAAAACACGACTTGATGTGTGTATGATTGTGCGGCAAAACCTCACTCTTTCCGGTACCGGATGTCAGATGCCTTTCCTCCCGTTTCGAACGGGCGCGACCGGCACGTCGGCGGTGGTGAAGTCTCCTTTGGCCAGGTCGGCCAGCGTCAGGCGGTCGAGCATGCCGGCCACATGGTTGCGCGCCGCGAGAAAGACCCGCCGGAAGCGGCAGGCTTTCTCCTGGCTGCACGGTTCCCGATGCGCGACGCTGACGCATCCGATCGGCGCCAGCACGCCGTCGAAATGACGGACAATCCGCCCCATGGTCAGGCTTTGCGGGGCGACCGCCAGCGCGTAGCCGCCGTCCCGTCCGGCCACCGCCCGGACCCACCCCTGGGCGCGCAGCTCGATCATGATCTGCTCGAGGAAACGCCTGGGGACGTCGTTCCTCTCCGCCAGACGGCGGATGGAGAGGACCGTTTCGGGCGCCTCGCCGGCAAGTGTGACCAGCACGCGCAGCGCATAATCGGTTTTACGTGAAACCTTCATTGCCTCAAGACCCTACTCGCCCCAGAAAACAAATACCAATATAGTCGTGATTAGTTACCGAAGTCCAGAACGAAAATTGGAGACATCGTCTGCCCCATGGAGGTCGCCGCCGGCATGGATGTGGTCGCGCTGCGGCGCGAATTCGGGCGCGGCCTGCGGATGGCCGGCGGGTTCGACAAGCGGATCCTCGCGGCGGGCAAGGCGGCCATCCGCAAGGAACTTGCTCGGCTCCGTCCCGTCATCGAGGAAGGCGGCTACATCCCGGCCATCGATCACGGCACGCCGCCCGATGTCTCCTTCGCCAACGTCCGCGAGTACGTCGGCGGGCTGAAGGCGCTTTATGGAATGACGGGATGGAAAAAAACCAGTCACCCGCACAGGCGATGCCGACATTGCCGAGCTGCACGGCGCTGGTGGGGTGCCTTCCCCGGAATGGCGGCAGAGAACGGACTACGGCACCAGGCACCGCACGGCCACGAGGCCTGACAGCGACACCGCCAGCCACAGCAGAATTCCCTGGAGCAGCGGGCGGAAGCCGACCGTCTTGAGTGCGCTGCGCGACAGGCCCGCTCCAATCAGGAACAAGGTTGGTATCAGGCCACGCT
>CAYVKQ010000056.1:1813-13204 GCA_964451945.1 uncultured Lentisphaerales bacterium | reverse complement strand
GCCGTTGTTTTTCACCAGGCCGCTGAAATTGATGACGAATTCGGTGATAGCGGGGAGTTTCTTCCCCTCGAGCAGGTCGTTGAAGATCTCCTGGAACTTGGGGATGACGGAGGTCATCAGGAAGACGACGATGCCGACCGCCGCGCACATGACCACGATCGGGTAGATCATGGCGCCCTTCACCTTGTTCTTGATCTTCTCTGCCTTCTCCATGAACTCGGCCAGCCGGTTGAGCACCACCTCGAGCACGCCGCCCGCCTCGCCCGCGCGGACCATGTTGACGTAGAGGTTGTTGAAGATGCGGGGGTAGTTGCCCAGCGCCTCGGAGAAGGTGGCGCCGCTCTCCACGGCGTCCGACATGCCGCCGAGCGCCTCCTTCAGGCCGGGGCTCTTGGTCTGGCGCTCGAGCACGCGGATGCCGCGCAGCAGCGGCAGGCCGGCGTCGACCAGCGTCGCCAGCATGCGGGTCAGCACCATCAGGTCCTTGGGCTTGACCCGGCCGCGCAGGAAGGCGGGGAGCTTGATTTCGGCGTTCAGGCCGCCCTTCTTTTTGCCGCCGGCCTCGGCGGCCGGACGGGGCGCCCCCTTGCCGCCGCCGCCGGCCACGCCGATGGCGGTGGGGTAGAGCCCCTGTCCGCGGATCTTGGCGATCGCCTGCGCCTGGTCGGGCGCCTCGATGGTGGCGCGAACCTCTTTGCCTGCTCCGTCAACGGCTGTATAGGTAAATTTCTGCATACTCAACCCATTAAAAGTGTCAGCATCCATTTTACCGCCGC
Source organism: uncultured Lentisphaerales bacterium (assembly GCA_964451945.1). Lineage (GTDB taxonomy): Bacteria > Verrucomicrobiota > Kiritimatiellia > RFP12 > JAAYNR01 > JAAYNR01. Next base: position 12,428 of record CAYVKQ010000056.1, on the reverse strand, counting down.
GTGGCGGCGATATGCAAGACGAATCGAAATTCTCTTTGACATTTCGGAGCACCAGTCGTATGGTTCAGCATGTACGAACAATTAACCGGGGGTAGAAGTGAATGCAGAGGGATTGGCAAAAGCCGGGAAATCGACGTCCGCGCAACCCAAATACCAGCGATTGTTTGAGCTTTTGGAAGCCGATATCCAGAACCAGAAACATCCTTCCGGCAGTCTCTTTCCCTCGGAACACGAGTTGTCGCGGCTCTTCAATCTCAGCCGCCACACGGTGCGGGCGGCGCTGGCCCATCTGGAGCGGCAGGGGTACCTGATCCGCATGCGGGGGAAGGGGACCTTCGTGCAGTACCCGCCGGTCCGCCCCGACGCGCCGAAGGGCGAGATCGGCATGCTGGTTCCGTGCGTGACGATCGCGCTCTACCCCGAAGTCGTCCGCGGCGTCGAGGACGTGGTGTCGGCGGCGGGCCGCCACCTCATCCTCGGCTGCTACGATGTCGATCCCGGGAAGGAGCGCCTCTACATCACCCGCATGCTGGAGAAGCCGGTCGCGGGCATCATCCTCTGCCCCTCCTACAATTCGAGCGCGACGCTGTACCAGGGCCTCGTCCACTGCGAGATGCCGTTCATCCTGGTCGACACCGCCGTGGACGGCGTGGACGCCGACCTGGTGGCGACCAACGGCTTCGAGGGTGCGCGCCAGGGCGTTCTGCGGCTGGCGGCCGCCGGTTGCACGCGTCCCGCGTTCGTCAGCGGCTATCTCGCGGCGTCGACCTCGCGCGAACGGCTGGCCGGTTTTCGCGCGGGGCTCGACGAGGCGGGGCTGCCGTGCCCGGAGGAACGGATTCTGGCGGGCGGGTTCGACGAGGCCTTCGGCCGGACGGCTGCGCGCGCCCTGCTGGCGCTGCCGCAGCCCCCCGACGGCATCCTGATCGCCAACGATCCGATCGCCGCGGGGCTTGTCGCGGAACTGCAGGCCGCGGGCATCGCGCCGCCGGAAGGGATGCGGCTGTGCGTCTTCGACGAACCCGGGATCCCGCTCCACCTGCGCGTCCCGATGGATCTGATCCGCCAGCCGCGCCGCCTGATCGGCGAGACGGCGGCCCGTCTCCTGCTGGAACGGATCGACCTGCACGCGCACCACCAGCCGGCGCCGCCGCCGCGCCTGATCAGGCTGCCGCCCGAAACCGCACCCGTCTAGCCGCCGCCGGCACCGATCGAGTGAACGCTCCGCCATGACCGCTACCGGACACATGCCCCCGCCGCCGCTCGTCAGCGTTGTCGTTCCCACCCGCAACGAGGCGCGCAACATCGAGCCGTGCCTGCGGGCGTTCGACGCCGCCGCCGCCGCGGGCTGGTGCGAGACGCTGGTGGTCGACAACGCCTCGGACGACCACACGGCCGAGCTGGCCGCGCGGTGCGGCGCGCGCGTCTTCCGCCAGGGTCCCGAACGGAGCGCGCAGCGCAACCGGGGGTGGCGCGAGGCGCGCGGCGCCTTCGTCTTCTTCCTCGACGCCGACATGCGCGTTCCCGCCGCGACGCTGGACGAAATCCGCGCGCGCCTCGCGGCGGACGATCCCCCCGACGCCCTCTACGTCCGCGAGGTCCGGGTGGGCGGCGGCTGGTGGATCCGCGTGCGCAACTTCGAGCGCAGCTTCTACGACGCGACCTGCATCGACGGCCTGCGCGTGATCCGCCGCGGCCTGCTGGCCGAGGTCGGCGGCTACGACGAGGCGCTCTACGCCTGCGAGGACTGGGACCTCGACCGGCGCCTGCTCGCCCGCACCGCCCGCGTCGCACTGACGGATACCGCGCTCGCGCACGACGAAGGGGCGTTCCGGCTGCGGCGCCACCTGCGCAAGAAAGCCTACTACGCCGGCAACTTCGACGCCTACCTCGGCAAATGGGGGCGGGACGCGGTGACGCGCCGCCAATTCGGTCTGTGGTACCGCTTCGCCGGAGTCTTTCTGGAACGCGGCAAGTGGCGCCGCGCCTGCCGCCATCCGCTGCTGATGGCCGCCATCGGCTTCGACCGGGCGCTCGTCGGCGCCGTCTGCCTGCTCGAGCGGGCGCGCCGGCCGCGCCGGGGAGGGGAGTGCGCATGAACCGCTTCCTCATCGTCACCAGCGACCGCTCCGGACGCTTCGACGAGACCACCCCGGCCGACGCGATGTTCGCCGCGTCGCCCTTCAGCCTCGGCGCGATCCGCTACAACCTGGAGAAACTCGGCTGGGAGACGTGCTACGCGCCGCAGCGCACGTCGCTCCACCCCCGGCGCCTGGCCCGGCTCATCGACCGCTTCAAGCCCGACATCGTCTACACCTACGGCGGGACGGCCGCGCTGCACCCCCTGTTCTGCCGCCGCCTGCTCTGCCGCCACAAGGCCTTCGCCGTGATCCACGGCTGGGACGACGTTTACGGCGAGGTCTGGGACGACCTCTTCGGCCGCGTTCCCGGGGCGTTCATGCACTGGATGGAGCGGCAGATCGTCCGGCGTTCCGACGGCGTGGTCACCCTCAGCCGCTACAACCAGCAGCGCGGCCGCGCCTGGGGCGTCGAGAGCGTCTACATCCCCAACGGCGCCGACATCCCCGTGTACGATCCCGCCGCCTGCGCGATCCGCCTCGAAGGCCGCTTCAAGCTGGTCTACACCGGCGCCATGGAGCGGTGGAAGCGGACGCCGGACGTGTGCGGGGCGATGCGCCGCCTGCCCGCGGACATCAAGCTCTACCTGACGGGACACGGCAGCGAACACATGCGGCAGTATGCCTCGGAGAACTGCATCTTTCTCGGGTTTGTGCCCAAGAACGACCAGCTCTGCGTCATGGCGCAGGCCGATGTGCTGGTGGTCACCGCGGACCAGGACTGCAACGCCAAACTGCAGGAGTACCTCCGCTTCAACAAGCCGATCCTGGGCTACGACGGGCGGATGAACCTGTTCTTCGCGAACGGCCGCAACGCCCTGCTCACCCGCGACTATCCCGCCGCCATCCGGCGCCTGGCCGGCGACCCCGTCCTCTGCCGCACCCTCGCCGCCAACGCCGCGCGCGACATCCCGGTCCACACCTGGCTGGAGATCGCGCAGCAGTTCCACGACTATTTTGCGTGGCTGCCCCGCGGCAGACGCAGCACGTAGCGCTGCCACAGCCACAGTAGCCGCGTGAGCCGCGGCCGCCCCAGCCAGTATCCCGTCGCCATCCGGTACGCCCATCCGTTCAGGCCGTACCGGCCGTGCGGCACGCGGCGCAAGTCCCATGTCCGCGCCGCCGCCTGCAGTGCGCGAACATAGGGCTCGTAGAGCCACGCGAGAACCATTGACGGATCGAACGGAAAGTAGAACCCGGGATAGTAGTGGCGTCCGTGGAACAGACGCACGCCCTGGAAGTGGTAGAGGACCAGGGGATGGCCGTAAACCGTCAAGGCGCCGTCCGCACCGCGCCCGAGCGTGCCCGCCGCAAGCGCCCACGGCCCCGTGTTGACACCCGGCGGGGCGATCGCGAGTTGGTCCCCGCAGCGCTCCGGCCATTCGTCGAGATACTTCTGGTCGGCGAATTTGCCGTCTTCGACCCGGTCATGACACCACTCCACGCACTGCGTGCGCCACCGGCGCATGCAGGCGAGTCCCACCGCGCTCCGGCGCACGGCGATGACGCCCACATTGAAGCGCCCGTACGCGTGTGCGGAGGCATCCGACGCCTCGAATCCATGCTCGGCGACCAGGACCGCCTTGCTGGCCAGGGCGTTGTAGAGCGGGTCGGGGGAGGCGTGGAAACAGCAGTCGGCATCGAGGTACGCTAGCACGTCGAACGCCGGGTCGCCGTCGAACAGGTGGCAGATCCAGGCTGCAGTGCAGGTGAAGTAGTACTCGGCCCGCGTCCGTTCCGCCTTGACGGCGGCCACATCGGGATTCGCGGCTTCGAAAACGGGCAGCGGCACCACGCGCACTTCGGGAAAATCGGCCGGGGTGAAAAAAGCGGCCGCCGCATCGTCGAAGGCCAATACGTGCAGCGTGAACGTCGGTACATGGCGCCGCATGGAATCGAGCAGCACGAGGGCGCGATCGAGATATCCCGAGTCGAAATAGGTGCAGAAATGGCGCATCATTCCGGATGTCCGTTGAAAAACCGGCGGATTTCGCGGCACACGGTGTCCGCCTGTCCGTCCGTCAGCTCGGGGTACATCGGCAGGCACAGCAGCGTTTCGGCCAGCGTCTCCGTGACGGGCAGGGCGCATGAGCCGGCGCGCGCGGCATAGGCCGGCTGCCGGTGGATGGGAACGGGATAGAGCACCGCCGTGCCGATGCCGGCGGCGGCGAGGTGGCGCGCCAGCGTCGCGCGCCGCTCCGTGCGCACCACGAACTGATGGAAAACCGGGGTGACACCGGGGCGGGAGGGCGGCAGTTCCAGCGGTAGCCCCGCCAACCCGCGGCAGTAGGCCGCGGCCAGCGTGCGGCGCCGGTCGTTGGCCCACGGCAGGTCGCGCAGCTTCACCGACAGCACGGCCGCCTGTACCTCGTCGAGGCGTGAATTCATGCCGGCGATCTCGCTCAAGTAGCGCTCGCGCCACCCGTATTGCCGGAGCAGGCGCAGGCGGTCGGCCACGGCGTCGTCCCCCGTGACGACGGCGCCGCCGTCGCCCAGCGCCCCCAGGTTCTTGGTCGGATAGAAGCTGAACGCCCCCGCCCGGCCGATCGTGCCGGCCACGTGGCCGCCGACGCGGGCCCCGTGCGCCTGTGCGCAATCCTCCACAAGCGGAATGCCGGCGGCCTCGGCGAGGCGCAGAATCCCGTCGAGATCGGCCGGCTCGCCGAACAGGTGCACGGGCACGACCGCCTTGATGTCCGGTGCCGACGCCAGCAGCAGCCGCAGGGCGGCGGGATCCATCGTCTGCGTATGCGGCTCGACATCGCAGAACACCGGCAGCGCCCCGATGCGGTCGATGGCGGCGACCGTGGCCACCGCCGTATTGGCGACCGTGGCCACGCGGTCCCCGGCGCCGACGCCGACCGCCCGCAGGGCCAGCTCCACGGCATCGGTGCCGTTGGCCACCCCCACGCAATGCGCGGCGCCGCAGAAACCGGCGAATTCGCTTTCGAAGCGCTGGCACGCCTCGCCGAGGATATACCAGCCACTCCGCAACACTCCCAGCACGGCGGCGTCGATCGGGGCGGCGAGCCGGGCGTAGGCGGCGCCCGGATTGGCGACCGGGATCTTCATCCTTCCCCTCCTCCGCGGACGAACGCCAGAAAGGCATCGTAGTCGCGGATATAGTCGGCCTCGTCGTAATACTCCGAGGCGACCGTGAGAAACACGCAACCGGACGAGAAGCTGTGCATGGTGTGCCAGAGGCCCGGCCCCAGCAGCACGCCGAGATGGTTCTGCCACATCGGCAGTTCCTGGCGCTTCGTGCCGTCGTCCAGGCCGAGCACAAAGCTGCCGCTGACACAGAAAATGGCCTGCCAAAGCGCGCGGTGCGCATGTTTGCCGCGAACGCTGTGCGCATTCTCGAGGTGGGTCACGAAGTAGAACCGTTTGATCTCAAAGGGGATTTCGCGCAAGGCCTCGCCGATGCACAGCACTCCGTCGCGCGCGTCGACGACCCGCTTGATCGGAATGTAGCCGCTGTTCCTGACCACGATCTCGTTCATGACGCTCCCTTGCCACTGAGCCAATGCATGCGTGTGATGTTACTCTTTCACGGCCAGAATGGCCAAGTCCATGTAGAAGTCATCGGAAGTCCTCGCATTCCAGCACGAACCGGCGGTAGCGCGCGAGCTGGAACGGACGGCGCAAGACAACGGGTGTCGCGTACCCCGCTTCGGTGTGAAGGACCCGGTAGGCACCGCTCAAGGGCGCGAGCAGCCGTTCCGTTGACGTAATGCGCGCGGGATAGGCCGCCCGGTAGATGGCGGCGGGCACGTGCTGCACCACGTAGCGGTCGGCGGCGGCTTCCTCCGCCCAGACCAATGTCTGGTCGATCAGTACGAGCGGCACCGATGCCTCGCGCGCGGCCGTCAGGAAATCCCCGGGATCGCGCACATACGCCAGCACACTCGAATAAAGGGCGAACGTCACGTGCTCCGCGGCGGTGCAGGCCCGCACGGAGTCGTAGAACACGAGACGGTCCGTCGCGAACTCCCGCCGGCCGCACGCCGCAACGTGCGGCTGCTCGACCACGCACCAGCGCAGGCCGGCGATTTCGTCCAGCCAGCGACGGTGCTGGTGATAGGTGCTGCCCAGCGCCCCGCCGACGTCCATGACGGTCACCCGTTTGCCGCTGGCCGCCAACCGGAAAAGCAGAGCTAGCAGCATCCAATGGTAGTCGGGATCCGCAAACGTCACCGAATCACGCTCGTACGCGGCCTTTCCGGAGACGACCGCGCGCGTCGCGCTGAGCACACGCTCGAAGATTTGCGGATCGCTGTATCCGGTGCATGCCGCGGCCGCGGCATCGAACGACGCGTAGCTGCCGCGGTAGTGAATGCGGCGTTGCGGAAACAAAAGGTCGGCCATCAGGATGGCCCATGTGCGCCAGGAGAGGTGCGAAGCCGGTTCAGCCATGACTGCCCTTTCGAAGGGTATTCCGAAGGAAGCGGACGGCCTTCACGGCCGCGGGGAAACGGTCGCTCCAGGGACGCGGACACATTCGCCGGTGAAGCGCGGCGCAGCGGGGATTCTCCACTGGCTCCGGCCAGGCGGACGGCAGGGGAGGGCAGGGTCGCAGCGGCCCGTTGGCCAGCCAACTGCCGACACCCGCCGCGTTCGTGGCCCGCGGATCGAAACCGATGTGCTCGACCAGACTCCAGGGCGGGCGCATGCAAAGCCCCCCGTGCTGCAGATGGTGGTAGAGAAAACGGACGGCCCAGATATTGCGCGCCTCCTCCTGTTTCGCCATGTAGGGCAGGTCGCCGCCGTACTTCGCGGGCGGCACGCCCCACGCGCGCGCGGCGGCCAGTTTCTGCAGGGCCGTTTCACCGGCCATTCCGGCCCACGCCCGGCGCCACGTCCCCCAGACCCAGCACTCGGCGCGTCCGTCGAAATAGGGGCGGTCGCCGGCGTCCGCGGGCGTCACATGGCGGTTAGTCCATCCCGTCACGCTCGTCACCCGGCGGTCGTCACGGTAGGCCTCCAGCGCCCGGCAGAGGTAGGCGTAGGTGCCTGGCACGCAGATCAGATCGTCCTCCCAGACCAGAACCGCCTCGTGCGTTTCAAGCGCCTCGGTTACGCCCGCCAGAATGTTTTTGCCGAGTCCCCGGTTCTCCGTCCGGTCGTGCCGCTCCACGGCGCACCAGTCGATCCGCGACAGACACTGACGGACCTCGTCCACGCCCGGCCCGTCCCGTGCATCCCGGGCGCCGTCGCTGTAGACAATGAGCCGGGGAATGTTGTTTGCGCGCAAAGCGGCAAGCGTCTGCGCGAGCACGTCCGCGCGTCTATAGGCGAACAGGATGACGGGCACATTTTCCATATCACTTTTGCGCGAAATCACAAAAATGCCCACAGGCACCGCTAAGATGACGCTGCAAGCGAATGTGGAAACGCCCCATGTCTATTTTTTCACTGCCCTCAACCTGAAAAAGGCTTTTTCCGGCACTGTGGCTGGTTCCCAGCGAAATCGGTTGCCAGGTACGCCCGCTTGGTTTGCAGCTGGTACAACTCCTAAAGTCCATTCGCCATCGCCCAGCATCTGCGTCCCGACTGGCAGTATCTCGACAAAAGACAGGGTGGATGCATGTTGCCTAGGTGTTTCGATGACCGGTCTGCCGTTGATCCATTGAACGGTGAGGAGTATGTCCCCCGGTTGCCAGTTCGATTGGAAGGCGTATACGAATCCGTTTGGCTCACCGTACTCCTCATTCAGAGATTCAAAAATGGTCTCGGCGGCACCCGACATCGCATGTTGCGCAGCCCAAGTCTCGAACGGCAGCGGCACCGCGAGTACGGTCGTACCGCCAACAGTATTCTCTGATCCATCGAAACTGCTACAACCGGCTACAGTCACGGTTGCGCCGGCTTCGCCAATAAAGGAGTAAGACAACGCTCTGGCGTCAGCATCGAAGAAGGCCCATTTGATCTTCCGGTGGAGCACATCCCACGTGCCACTGTGGCTGACGCTGGTGATCTGCACCCCTTCGGGCACCTCTTCCTCAAGGCCCCATGCCCGCGTGCCAGACTCGGGAGTCACCACAATCGTGACGGTGTTGGACAACACCGTGCGCACAGCACCGGCAAGCGGATCATTGAGCGCAAACGCCAGGGGCGCAGGCGTTTCCGATCCGCCGCCCGGCAGACTGCCAAGAGGCACCCAACGCTTGGCTTCCGCAGCGATACTCGAGTCGTAGGCATACTGTTCGCCATGGAGATAGAGCGTGATGCCGCGTACAACCACAGGAGTCTTGTAGTCGTCGGTGCCGTTCTTCCAGCGGGTCACGCACTCGCCAATCTCTTCCAACACGATGCGCCAATTGCCATTATCGTCGGCAGGGTGCAGGATTCCAGGATTGGCCCCGCCCGTGAAAACCGTGTCACCCTCGATCGGGTGGTTTCCGGATCCGAAATTCGCCAAGCCGATGACCACCGTACCGGCGCAGTCAACCGTGTACTGCAGAGCGCGGTCGCGTATCTGACCGGGCTCCAGAAAGGTCCATTTCACCTTGCGATTCACCCCATCCCACGTTCCGCCGTCGGAGATCGAGAGAGGAATCTGTCCCGGCGACAGCGTATCCTCAACTCCCAGGATATAGCAGCTTCCGTCGGGCACCTTGATCGTGATGGTTGCGGTGAGGCCAGCGATTGCCCGGGTAGCGCCTTCCGTTTGCGCCCGGAAGACTGCCGTGAACGTGGCGCCACCCTCGGGAACCACAACTGTACGGAACGGCAGGATCTCGCCGTCGCTCCATCCCGTGAACGCGTAGCCCGCACTGGGTGTGGCTGTGAGGAGCACACTGGAATCGGCGGCGTACCAGCCGCCGCCGGAAACAGTGCCGTTGCCGCTGACAGTGGTCACAAGTTCGTATTGCGCCTCCCAACTCCAAGTGAGCGTCGCATTGTTTGTCAGCGTCAGGTTCACATTGGTGGGGCCGTATTGAGTGAAGTCGTTCCCAACCATATTCGCCCCAGTGCAGGCATAGCGTATGGCGCCATCCATCACGATGCTCGGAACACTGGCCGAAAGTGCAGCGCCAGCCGTGTAGTCATGCGCGCCATTATCCGGCACGGCGTTCCCGCGGGCACCCGCAATTGTCAACGTGACCGCGACCGGTTCGTTACCGTAAAGCTGGGCGACCTCATCAGGCGTGATGGCACGATCGTATATGCGCACCTCGTCGATGTAGCCGCTCCAGTAGCGCTTTTGAAAGCCATCAACGCTTGCGGACCATCCAATGTAAAGGGGCGACGAATTATACACGGAAACCATATTGTGGATGGTGGTCCCCGGCACACCATCGAGCCAGCACGTAAGATTCGTGCCGTCTCTGACAACAACGAAGTGATGCCAGCGGTTGTCTCCCTTGACCTTTGGCTCTCCTGCGATGACTCCAGTCTCAACGCCTCCTTCATATATGCTGTAGCACACCCGCCCGGCAATGTCCGGATAGTCATCAGGCACCATGAACACACGGGCATCGTGGTACATGCTCGACTTGTCCACAAGTTTCTGTCCGTAGTTACTTTTGTCTCCGCCCCCGTCATGGAGCAACCAGAGGCTGATTGTATACCGCTCCCATGCCGGGTAGTCGACCCGCGTTCCCGCGTCAATATAGTCGCCGGTTCCGTCAAAATAAAAAAAACCGCCGTGAGGCCCGTCTGCACGCCACTGCGCATTTATGACCGTTCCATGCTGGCCATTGCCGCTGGCGTCCACAGCTGTACTCCCATCGTTCGACGTGAATGGGTAGTAAAGCGCGAGTCCCGTGTCGATTCCACTAATCTCATTCGCTTCAGGCGGTGTCAAATCAGCTCCCGCGGCAACGACGACAGCAAGCGTTCCTGCCAGTGCAGATCGACATATTTCGCGGGTGAATGCCACATTCAAGGATACCCCCTGTCCCACAACATGAAAACAGATTGCCTGCAAAAGCGTGCCTGTTCGAAGGCACAATCATCCCCCTGGCTTCGTTGAAGACAAGACCTACGACCGGAATCAGTATGTCGGGGCTGGTGGAAACAGTCAATCCCCAAAAAGGACCCTTTATTCTTGGTGGAAGAGCGCGTACGACCTTTTAGGTGGCAGGGGTGAGCGTTCGCTTGCCGCGCGTGTCGCCGCTCAGGCTTCGAGTGTGATGGGTCGATAGCCTTCCTCCATCGAGCGGATGGCCGCGGTGCAGCAGGCGGTGGCGCGGGCGCCGGCGATCTCGTCGCATGGCGACGGCGCGTCGTCAAGGATTGCCCGGGCGAACGCCTCGATCTCGGCGACATGCCCCAGGTCGGCGCTGGGGAAGGTCCCGTAATAGGCTTTGCGCGCGAAGTCTTCGGGCCGCACGCCCTGTTCCAGCCAATGGCGGAGTTTGGCGCGGTGACGCTCCAGCGGCACGCCCCCGGCGCCGACGCCGGGATAGGGGTCGGCCGCCCATTTCCCGGTTACGTCGTGCAGGTCGCCGTAGCCTTCGGCCTGCAGCCAC
>CAYVKQ010000056.1:0-1803 GCA_964451945.1 uncultured Lentisphaerales bacterium | reverse complement strand
TGCTGGTCGAGCACCAGGGTCGTGCTGTCGCAAAAGACCTCGAGCCGTTCCTTGGGATAGGCCAGCGACCCGTTGCCGCCCGAGATGATCGTGCCGAGCGAGCCGTCGGCGAAGCGCAGCGTGACGCAGTTCTGGTCGTCGCGGTACCCCTCGCAGAAGATCCGCACCGGTTCGACGTCGAGGAACCAGCGGAGAAAATCGAAGAAATGGCAGCACTCGCACAGGATCTTGCCGCCGCCCCGCTTGGGATCGAACGCGTAATCGGGCCAGAAGCGCCGGTCGTCGACCGCGCGGTACGTGATCATCGCGGGGCGGCCGCTGTGGCGGGTGTGGAAAAGTCGTTTGGCTTCTACCGCCAGGGGGGCGAAGCGGCGGTTGAACCCGACCATCAGCTTGACGCCGGCGTCCTGCACGGCCGCCACGGCGCACCGCGACTCCTCGTCGGTCACCGTCATCGGCTTCTCCACCAGCATGTGCTTGCCGGCGGCGGCGATTTCGCGGATGAAGGGAAGGTGGTGCTGGTGCTGCACGCCGAGAATGATGGCGTCGATCTCCGGGTCCGCCAGCAGGCGCCGGTAGTCGTCGGTGGCGTAGCGGGGCGCGTAGCGCGCGGCGGCGCGTTCACGGGCGGCGGGGTCGAGGTCGCAGACCGCCTCGACGCGCCAGAGCGCGCTGGCGGCGATGTTGGGAAGGTGCTTGCCCGAAATGAAGTTTCCGGCGCCGATGAACCCGGCCCGCGCGACCCGCGGCCGCGCCGGCATGGAGCCGGTGGCGTCCGTCCGGGCGGCGGAAGGGAAAGGCTTGTGTTTTTTCGTCATGGAAGCGGACTCTTTCTTGTCGTGCGGTTGGTGGTTTACTGGGTGCCTGCCGGTTTTGCGCGATGGTCCAGGGTGACGGCGAGCCATGGATCGTCAAACACATCGTCGCCCGTCTCGATGCCGCTGATCCAGAAGGGTTGCCCGACGTCCTCCGCCTTCAGGTTGGCGGTGACATCAAGACCGATCTGGCAGGCGCGTGGTCCGGCCTCGGTGGTCGTGGTGCCGCCGATGCACAGGGGGAGGCCGGTCTGGGAGGCAAAGGCGACGGCGTGGCGGCGCGCGGAAAAGTCGCCGACCGGGCCGATGCGCAGCGGCGTCCCGGGGCGCGGCGGCTCGGGCAGCCGCAGGCCGCAGGAAAAGACGCGGGTGTTCTCCACGCGCTCGATGGTTCCTTGCAGGGTGATGAGACCGCTGTGCGCCTGGTCCAGCATGAGCTGTGTGCCGTCCGCGGATGCCGTCCGCACGCGCCAGTGCGCGGTGGCGCCCGACCGTCCGCGAACCGCCACGAAACGTCCCGGCAGCCGGTTGGCGGCGGCGAGGGGGCGGTCCAGGCGCACCGTGCCGGCCGAGAGGTCGATGCCGCTCACCCGCGCCGCCGCGCCGCCGGGCAACTCGGCGCCCCCCCATGGCGTCTCGATACGGCCGCCGAGCATCGTGAGGCGGACCCCGTCCCCGCGGCCGCGGCGGAGCGCGGCGAACGTGCCGTGCAGCGTGATGCCGCGGGCCGCCACCTGGTGCGGGCCGGGCCCGGGCGCCTGGATCAGAATGTCCGTGCCCGCTTCGTGACGAATCTCGACGGCGACGGCATCCGCCTCGGGCGAAGCGACGTCAAGCATCTTTGCCGCTGCGAGCGCGCCGGCAGGGACGTGTCTCCGAAACGCCCGCGGACGGTTCGGAGAGCCGCCCCTACCAACCAGGTTGTGCCGGTGCCTCGAGAGGGTAGAAGGGCGAACCGTTCCCGGTGAGCCGAGACAATGGAGGCGCT
>CAYVKQ010000055.1:0-13297 GCA_964451945.1 uncultured Lentisphaerales bacterium | reverse complement strand
ACGTCACATATCGCCGGCGGGAAGTCCGAAGAATTTTAGATTCGGAATCGCCGGGTCATGGATGGGTTCGCCGTTGACCGACGCCGGGACTCCGACTACACTGTCCCTGTAATGAACGTCTTCGTATTGAACACCGGGCGGTGCGGGTCGACCACCTTCATCGAGGCGTGCCGCCACATCACCAATTACACCTGTGGACACGAAACCCGGGCCGGGCGTCTGGGCGCGGAACGGTTCGCCTATCCCCCGAACCACATCGAAGCCGACAACCGCCTCTCCTGGTTCCTGGGCCGGTGCGACCGCGCCTACGGCGACCGCGCGTTCTATGTCCATCTCACGCGCGACGGGCGGGCGGTCGCCCGCAGTTTCGCGCGCCGCTTTTCCGGCGGGATCATCCGCTCCTACCGGCGGGGCATGCTGATGCGCCTGCCGCGGCGCTGCGATCCCGAAGCGATCGCCGCCGACTATTGCGAAACGGTCACCCGCAACATCGAACTCTTCCTCAAGGACAAGACGCACAAGATAGGGGTTGCACTGGAGACGGCCGAGGCCGACTTCCCGCGATTCTGGCGGGCGATCGGCGCCGAAGGCGACCTCGACGCCGCGCTGGCCGAGTTCCGCGTCCCCTACAACGCCTCGAAACAACGTCTCTTTTCGCCACGTGCGCTGGTGCAGCGGCTCGCGCGGCTGGTTGGGCGCTGACCGTGCCGGGAGGACCCCTTATGGTACCGCAATGGATCATCGAGAAGAAGCGTGACGGCGGTGTTCTGAGCGACGCCGACATCCGCGGCTTTGTCGATGGCTTCACCGCCGGCGCGATCCCCGACTACCAGATGGCGGCCCTGGCCATGGCCGTGTTTTTCCGCGGCATGACGCCGGACGAAACCGCCGCGCTGACCGACGCGATGATGCGCTCGGGCGACATGCTCTCGTTCGACGGCTGGCCGCGGCCGACCGCCGACAAACACTCGACCGGCGGCATCGGCGACAAGATCTCGCTGATCCTCGCCCCCCTCGCCGCCTCGGCAGGCATGGCCGTGCCGATGATCTCGGGCCGCGGCCTCGGACTCACCGGCGGCACGCTCGACAAACTGGAGACGATCCCGGGCTTCGACACCCGCCTCGCGGCCGGCGCCTTCCGCGATGCCGTCGCCCGCGCCGGCTGCGCCATCATCGGCCAGACCGACCGACTCGCCCCGGCCGACCGCAAACTCTACGCCCTGCGCGATGTGACCGGAACCGTCCCCAGCATTCCCCTCATCACCGCCAGCATCATGTCCAAGAAGCTCGCCGAGGGGGCCGCCACGCTCGTCTTCGACGTCAAATGCGGCCGCGGCGCCTTCATGCGCACGCCCGAACAGGCGCGTGCGCTGGCCGCCAGCCTGCTCGGCGTCGGGCGCGCCCTCGGCCGCAACATGGCCGCCCTCGTCACCGACATGGACCAGCCGCTCGGCCGCGCCGTGGGGAACGCGCTGGAGGTGCGGGAAGCGGTCGAAACCCTGCGCGGGGGTGGTCCGGGCGACGTCCGCACCCTCACCCTCGCCCTCGCCGCCCGCATGGGACGGCTGGCCGGAATCTACCCGGACGATGCCGCCGCCGCGCGCGAGCTTGCCGCGCGGCTCGACGACGGCCGCGCGCTGCAGGCCTTCCGCGACATGGTCGCCACGCAGGGCGGCGACACCCGGGTGGCGGACGCCCCCGACGCCGTTCTGCCCCGTGCGGCCGTCACGGTCGATCTTCCCGCAGCCGCCGACGGCTGGGTCGCCGCGGTCGATGCCGAGGCGATCGGGCGCGCCGTGCTGCAGCTCGGCGCCGGCCGGCGGCGCAGCGACGACGCCATCGACCCCGCGGCAGGCGTCGACCGCCTGGTGCAGTGCGGCGACCGGGTCGTCCGCGGCGCGCCCCTGATGCGCCTGCATGCCGCCGCGCGCGAACGGACGGACGCCGTGCGCGACACCGCCCTGGGCGCAGTAACCATTTCGCCGACGCCCGTCCCGCGGCCGCCATTGATTCTGGACGGCGGCGGCGAATGAAAAAGGAGGCTCCTGCAAAAACCCCCGGTGGCATGGGCGTCCCGCCCATGGAACACGGGCAAGATGCCCGTGCCACGCCTGCAAGCAAGGGGTTCTGCAAAAGCCTCACAGGAGTCCCCATGGCCCCCGTCAAACCCGATGCCGCGGCGAAACGCACCCTCGTGGCGGCCGCCCGCGCCGCCGCCGGAAACGCCCATGCCCCCTACTCCGCCTTCCGCGTCGGCGCGGCGCTGCTGGCCGCGGACGGCCGCGTCTTCACCGGCTGCAACGTGGAGAACGCCTCCTACGGACTCACCCTCTGCGCCGAACGGGTGGCGCTGGCCAAGGCCGTCAGCGAAGGGGTGCGCGCCTTCCGCGCCCTCGCCATCGCCGGCGGCACGGCGGCGTCGCCCGCCGCCCCCTGCGGCGCCTGCCGCCAGGTCCTCGCCGAATTCTGTCCGCCGGCCATGCCGGTCTGGTACGCCGGACTGGCCGACGGTCCGACGCGCGCCACCTCGCTCGGCAGACTCCTCCCCCGCGCCTTCGCCATGCGCCGGTGAAGAATAGGGTTTGCCCCGCTGCGGCGCCACAGGCTATGCTTTTGCTTTCAACACGCATCATGCGGGCATCCCATGGTTTTTGATTTCGATCTGGATCGCTTTATCCGCGAGAAGGTGACCGGCCGCGCGCAGAGCCTGCTCGCCGCCGACTTCGCGGCGAACGGCGAGGCGCTGCACGCCGCGCTCGACGGCGCCCGCGTGCTGGTGATCGGCGGCGCCGGTTCGATCGGTTCGCACTACATCAAGGCGCTGCTCCGCTTCCCGGCAGCCAAGCTGTGCGTGGTCGACAGCAGCGAGAACGGCCTCACCGAGCTGGTGCGCGACCTGCGCAGCGGCGCGGCCGCGCGCGTGCCGGACGACTTCGTGACCTACCCCGTCAATTTCGGCGACCCGGTCTTCGCCAGGATCCTGCGGGCGCACGGTCCCTTCGACATCGTCGCCAATTTCGCGGCGCACAAGCACGTCCGCAGCGAGAAGGATCTTTTTTCGATCGAGGCGATGTTCGAGAACAACCTGTTCCGCGCCCGCGGTCTGCTCGACCTGTTGCTGGAGCGGCCGCCGCGGCACTTCTTCTGCGTCTCGACCGACAAGGCGGCGAACCCGGTCAACCTCATGGGCGCCAGCAAGAAGCTGATGGAGGAGTTGATCCTCTCCTACGCCGACCGCCTGCCGGTCACGACCGCCCGTTTCGCCAATGTCGCCTTCTCCAACGGCAGCCTGCCGCTCGGCTTCCTCGAACGGCTGACCAAGCGGCAGCCCTGGTCGTGCCCGCTGGGAATCCGCCGCTTCTTCGTCTCGCCGACGGAGGCGGGCGAGCTGTGCCTGCTCGCCTCGGTGCTGGGCGCCGGCGGCGACATCGTCTTCCCCAGACTCGACGAAGCGCGCGATCTGATTCCGTTCGACCGGATCGCCCGCGACCTCCTGCAGGCACTGGGGCTGGAGGCGGACGTCTGCACGGGCGAGGACGAGGCGCGGCGCAAGATGGCGCGGCTGACCGCCGGCGGTTTCCCGGCAGCGGGCGGCGCGCCGCTCCGCTGGCCCGTCTATTTCTTCGCTTCCGACACGAGCGGCGAAAAACCATACGAGGAGTTCTTCACCGCGGACGAGAATCTCGACCTCTCCCGCTTCGTCAACCTGGGCGTGGTGAAAAACGCCGTCCGGCGTCAGCGCGCCGACATCGACGCGCTCTTCCAGGCGCTCCGGGAGTGCTTTCGCCGTCCGAACGTCGCCAAGGCGGACATTGTCGCCGTCCTCGGAACGTTCCTGCCGCATTTCGCCCACATCGAGACGGGCAAGGGGCTGGACCAGAAAATGTGACGGGCGCGTCCGGCAAGCGGCGCTTCCGGGTTTGCGTGCGGGGAACCTGCGTGATGATGCAACCGACAACGCTCGCGACAAAGGGCAAGCTCCCCGCACATCCGGCGGCGCCGTTGCTGGTGGTGGCGGTGATCTGGGCGCTCGAACTGTTTGTCTTCCAGGCGGTGTCGTTCCGGTTCGACTATCCGGTGCCGGCGGTCAAGCGGATCGGCGCCGTCGGCATCCGTCTGGCGCTCGATCTGGCGTTCTGCACCGGATGGGTCTTCCTGATGCCGCGCTTCCTGACGGCGGCGGCGTTTGCCGCGTTCCTTCTGTTCACCCAGGTCGCGGGCTACTACCAGGCGGTGTTCGGCCGGGTGCTCTCGCTGACGACCATGCGGGCGCAATGGTCCGAGGGGGTGGCGGGGGCTCGTTTCGACGTCGGCTACATCGCCGCGGGTGCGCTGCTGCTGCTCTCCGCGACGCTGGTCCTCAAGCTGTGGCTGCTCCACCGCGCGGCGGGCGTGCGGCGGCGCCGGACCGCTCTCCGCGCGTGGGCGTTCTACTTCGCGCTCCTCGCCGTGGCGATGGGGCGGGTCGATCCACCGCGGAAACTGCGCACCTTTGTCTCGCCCGGCCGCTTCGGCATGACCTACGGCTTTCTGCCGCTGTGGGCGAGCGAAGCCGTCATGCTCGACCGCGAACACCTGCTGCGCGAGGCGATTGCGCAGCGGGCGCGGGTCACGGACCGTCTGAGCGCCATCGAGCCGCTCCCGCCGCTGGAGGGCGACGTGGTGCTGCTCCAGGTCGAGAGCCTCGACTGGCGCGTGCTGCACCATCGGGTCGACGGACGCCCCGTGACGCCGTTCCTCGACCGCCTGGCGGACGAGGCGATGGTGTTCACGGTCACCGCCTTTCACGCCAACGGCTCGGGCGATACCGACTTCGTCATGCTCAACGCGGTGCCGCCGTCGCCGTCGGTGATGACCTATACCCTCGGCCGCTACCCCTACGCCGACACCTTGCCGCAACGCGCGGCGCGGCGGGGGTATACGCCGGTGGCGCTGCACGGAAACAGCGGCGACTTTTTCTCGCGGCGCCGGACGTTTCAACGGATGGGCTTCGCGCAGACACTGTTTCTGGAGGAGATGCGCGGCACGTTCGGCCTGACGCCCGGTCTCTGGGGCATCCGCGACGACGCGGTGCTGGCGCTGTCGCGGAAACTGCTCGCGGAACGCAGCCCGTGGGAACGGCAATTGCACTATCTGATCACGCTGACCAGTCACCAGCCGTTCATCTATCTGGAGGCCGACCAGCACACCTTCCTGCCGCATGGCGACGACCTGTTGAGCCGGTACTACAACAGCATCCATTTCGTCGACCGCCAATTGGAGAGCTACATCGGCGGCTTGCCGGAAGGAACCCTGGTATTCCTCTTCGGCGACCATTGCGCGATGGTCGCCATCGGCGACACACCGCCCGCCGCACCGGAACGGGTGCCGTTTCTGATTCATTCAGTCGGGCGGCGATTGGCAGAGCGACAGGTTTCGCGTGATCAGCCGATCGCCCGCTCGGGCGAACTGACCATCCTGGATGCGGCATCGTATGTGCACCGGTTGTTTGCGCAGGAAGCGATGCGGAAAGAGAAGTGACATGAAAGAAGTGGTCATCAAAAAGGGGCGGGAATTCTCGGTGTTGCGGCGCCATCCGTGGATCTTCTCGGGAGCCGTGGCGCGTGCCGACGACGGGATCGGCACGGGCGAAACCGTGCGCGTCAGCGACGCCAAGGGAACGGCGCTGGGGTTCGGCGCCTGGTCGCCGGCGTCGCAGATCCGGGTGCGGATGTGGACGTTCGATCCGGCGGAGACGGTCGACGGGGCCTTCTTCGAGCGCCGCCTCGCGGCCGCCGCGCGGGCGCGGTCCGACCTCGGGGTGCTGCGCGGCGACGACAACGCGCTGCGGCTGGTCAACGCCGAGTCGGACGGCCTCCCCGGACTGGTGGTCGACCGCTACGGCGACTTCCTGGTCTGCCAGTTCACGGCGGCGGGCGTCGAACGGTGGAAGGGGGAGATCGTCGGCGCGCTGGCGCGGCTGCAGGCGTCGTGCGCCGGCATCTACGAACGGAGCGACGCCGACACGCGCGGACGCGAAGGGCTGGAACCCGTCGCCGGGGTGTTGCGCGGCGCGGAACCTCCGGAGCGGCTGGAGATGCGCGAGAACGGCTGCCGCTACTGGGTGGATGTGCGGGGCGGACACAAAACCGGCTTCTACCTCGACCAGCGGGACAACCGCGCCCGCGTCGCGGCGGCGGCCGCCGGACGCGAGGTGCTCAACGCCTTCTCCTATAGCGGCGGGTTCGGCGTGGCCGCCGCCCTGTCCGGCGCGGCGCGGGTCACCCATGTCGACCTGTCGCAGCCGGCGCTCGACCTCGCACGGGCCAATGCGGCCCTGAACGGGATCGACGACGAGCGCTCCGAGACGATCGCCGGCGATGTATTCAAGGTGCTGCGCCTGTTCCGCGACAGCCGCCGGACGTTCGACCTGGTCGTTCTGGATCCGCCCAAGTTCGTCGAGTCCAAAGGGCAGATCATGGCGGGCTGCCGGGGATACAAGGACATCAACCTGCTGGGGATCAAGCTGCTGCGGCCGGGAGGACTGCTGGCGACCTTCTCCTGTTCCGGCCTTGTCACGCCGGAGCTGTTCCACAAAGTAGTCGCCGACGCCGCCATCGACGCCGGACGGCGGGTCAGCGTGATCGCCCGTCTGCAGCAGGCATCCGACCACCTGGAGGATGTCTGTTTCCCCGAAGGCCTCTACCTCAAAGGGCTGCTCTGCCGCGTCGACGCGTGATCCGTGGACGTCAGCCGGTGCGCGTGTAGCGGCGCCTGGGCGGATTCTTGAAGACATCCACCCGCGCGTTGAAGCGAACCGTGCGGCGCCCCAGCAGCTCTTCCGCTTCGTCCACGAAGGCCGCGGTCGGCGCGACGCCGGCAGCCTTGGGATCCGCCTCGATCACGACCTTGTGGCCGGCCGGGTAGCGCAGGCACACGAGCAGCGGCACCGGCCCCGGGTGGGCGCTCGCAAGGGTTCGGAGGCGCTCCATCCGCTGCTCCGTGTCGGCACCGACGCGGACGAGCGTCATCACGGTGTCCGCAAAGGCATCGGGCGCCTCGGTCAAACGGTAGATTTCACGGGCGACGACCTGGTTCTGGTTGTCGCGTTTCTTGACCTGGCCGCAGACGAGCAGCGGCTGGTTCTCCCGGCAGACCCCCTCGTAGGCGCGGAACGTTTCGGAGAACGCGAGCACTTCCACCGTCTGCTCGCCGTCGTGGAGCTGGATGATCGCCCACGGCTCCTTGGTCTTCTGCGAGATGCGCCGCTGCACCGTGGTGGCGAGTCCGGCGACGCGGACGTCGCGGCCTTCGGGCGCGGCGTCCAGGCTGGCGAGGGTGAAGGTCTGGAAATCGCGCATCAGCGTGCGGAAACGGTCGAGCGGATGTCCGGAGATGTAGATGCCGAGCAGATCGTGCTCCGAGGCGAGCTTCTCCTGGTCGCTCAGCGGCGGCGCATCGGGCAGGTCGTCGCCCAGGACGGCGCCGAGGTCGTCTGCCGTGTCGCCGAGCGCCTCGAAGAGGTTGCCCTGGCCGCTCTGCCGTTCGCGGATCTTCTCGGCGGCGCGCATGAGGGCGGTATCGATGCCGGCGAGCAGGCGGCCCCGGTGCATGCCGAGGCAGTCCATCGCACCGACGCGGATCAGCGCCTCTAGGACACGCTTGTTGAGCGCGTTGCCGCCGACGCGAGCACAGAAGTCGACCAGCGACTTGAAGGGACCGCCCTTCGTGCGTTCGGCCACAATCAGGTCGGCCGCCAACTCCCCCACCCCTTTGATGCCGCCCAGACCGTAGCGGATGCCAGCCGAGCCATCGGGCAGTTTCTCGGGCGTGAAGCGGGAGGCGGAGCGGTTGATGCAGGGGGCGAGGATCTTCATCCCCATGGCATCCGCCTCGCTGACGAAGCCGGGCAGCTTCTCGAAATTGCCGATTTCCGAAGAGATCTGTGCGCACATGTACTCGGCGGGATAGTGCGCCTTGAGATAAGCTGTCTGGTAGGTGATGATGCCGTAGGCGGCGGCGTGCGCCTTGTTGAAGCCGTACCCCGCGAATTTCTCGATGTTGTCGAAGATCTGCCCTGCCTGCTCTTCCGGAATATGATTGGTGTTGGCGCAGCCCGCGATGAAGCGGGCGCGTTCCTCGGCCATCACCTCGATCTTTTTCTTGCCCATGGCGCGGCGCAGGACATCGGCCTGCCCCAGCGAATAGCCGGCGAGGACGTTGGCGGCACGCTGCACCTGCTCCTGATAGACCATGACCCCGTAGGTCTCCTTCAGCACCGGTTCGAGCAACGGGTGGTCGTAGATGATCGGCTCTTCGCCCCGCTTGCGCCGGATAAAGGCCGGGATCATGTCCATCGGCCCGGGCCGGTACAGTGCAATGACGGCGATGATCTCGTCAATCGTGGCGGGCTGCAGGTCGGCCAGAATGCGGCGCATGCCGCCGGATTCCAACTGGAAGACGCCGACCGTGTCGGCGCGGCGGAACAGCTCGAACGTCAGCTTGTCGTCCAGCGGCAGGCTGGCCGGATCGACCACCGTGCCGTGCAGGTCGCGGATCAGGTCGATGCACTCCTGGATGACGGTGAGCGTCTTGAGCCCCAGAAAGTCCATCTTCAGCAGGCCGCACTCCTCGATCGGTTCCTTGGCGTACTGCGTGACGGGCGCGCCCTCCTTGTCGCGCGAGAGCGGGACGATGTCGATCAGCGGCTTGTCGGCGATCACCACGCCCGCGGCGTGCACGCCCGCGTTGCGGTAGAGCCCCTCGAGGATTTCGGCGTGGCGCATGATGCGGCGCAGGTCGGGATCGGTGGCGCACAGCGCGTCGAACTGCGGATTCTCCGACCGGGCCTTGGCGAGCGTCATCTTCGCGTCTTCGGGGATCATCTTGCAGAAGGCGTTCGATTTTTCCAGCGGGATCTCGAGCACGCGCGCGACGTCGCGGATGACCGTCTTGGCGCCGAGCTGGCCGAAGGTGACGATCTGCGCCACGCGGTCGCGGCCGTATTTCTCCTTCACATACTGGATCACGCGGTCGCGGCGGGCCTGGCAGAAGTCGATGTCGAAGTCGGGGGGGGAGACCCGTTCCGGATTCAGAAACCGCTCGAAGATCAGGTCGAAGCGGATGGGATCGATCTGGGTGATGTCGAGGGCGTAGGCGAGGATCGACCCCGCGCCCGAACCGCGCCCGGGACCGACCGGGATGCCGTTGCGGCGCGACCATTGCACAAAGTCGGCGACGACAAGGAAGTAGTTGCTGAAGTTGGTCCTGTCGATGACGTCCGCCTCGTAGGCGAAACGCTCGACCAGCATCTTCTCGCGCGCGTCCCGGGGGTTGTCGAAATCGGCGATGCCGTAGATCCGCCGCATCCCTTCGCGCCCGAGCTTGACCAGCAGCTCCTTGGGCGTGGCGACGCCCTCGGGCAGGTCATAGGCGGGAAAATGGCTGGCCAGGTTGCCGAGATCGATCGTGGCGTGGCAGCGCTCGGCGATGGCGACCGTGGCGTCGAGTGCGCCGGCGTCCTCCGGGAAAACCCGCTCCATCTCCTCGCGCGTCTTGAAATAGAACTGGTTGCTCGCATACTTCATCCGGTTCGGATTGCTCATCAGGTCGGACGTCTGGATGCAGAGCATTACCTCGTGCGCCTCGGCGTGGCTCTCGTAGAGGTAGTGGACGTCGTTGGTGGCCACCGCGGGGAGCCCGGTGCGCCGGCACAGCTCGCGCACGCCGGCGTTGGCGGTTTTCTGCTCGGGGATGCCGTGGTCCTGCATTTCGAGGAAGAAATTGCCGGGGCCGAGGATACCGGCGTATTCGCGGGCGGCCGCTTCGGCCCGGTCGAGCTGGCTTTCGATGAGCGGGACGTTGACCTCGCCCTGCAGGCAGGCGGAGAGTCCGATCAGCCCCCTGGCGTGCGTGCGCAGCGTCTCCTTGTCGATGCGCGGCTTGTAGTAGAATCCCTCCAGCTGGGCGATGGTGTTGATGCGCGCGAGGTTCAGGTAGCCCTCGTCGGTCTCGGCCAGCAACACCAGATGGTGATAGGGCGTGTGCTGGTCGCGGTCCGTCCGCGGCTTGTTGGCGTTGATATAGACTTCGCAACCGATGATCGGCTTGATCTCAGCTTCCTTGCACGCCTTGACGAAATCGACCATGCCGAACATCACGCCGTGGTCGGTCATCGCCACGGCCGGCATCCCCAGTTCCTTGGCGCGCTTGACCAGCGGCTTCACGTGGCAGGCGCCGTCGAGCAACGAGAAAGTGGTGTGGACATGGAGATGGACAAAAGGCTTTTCCATGGCATTCTTCTCAATACTTCTTTTCGTATTCGCCTTTCCCCAGGCGCTGCAGCTTGGTGAAGCCCGCCGCCTTGGCGCGCTGGTCGAGGGAGGATCGCGAGCGGCCGATGGCGGGGGCCGAAAGACGTTTTCGCACCGGCGCGCCGCAGGCGGGACAGGCGGTCAGCCGCGGAGCGTCGAGCGCCTGCGCGATTTCGAAGCCGCTGCGGCATTTCGCGCAGGAATGGGCGGAAGTCGTCGCTTCGTATTCGTAGTTCGGCATGGCAGTCTCCAATGGCGGAAAGTATACCACGCTTCGTGCGCCGGATCCAAGGCGCCGGAATCGAAAACAAAACGCCCGCGAGCCGAGCTCGCGGGCGTTTCGCGCCACAGGAACGAGGCGTGGCGCAGCCTCAGGCGTAGACGGGCCCGAGGTAGCTGCAGACGCGGAAATCGTCGTTGCCGAAACGGTTCCAGATCGTCGGCCGGAACACGTCCTGCGGAGCGACGTTGTGCATGTCGACCGGAATGCGGAGCATGGCGTTGAAAGTGACGAAGTCCGCCCCGATCAGGCCGAACGAGTTGCCGTCGTGGTTGGGGCCGATGCGGTCCATGTACTCGAACGAGGTCATGCCGCGCGGCGTCCAGTAGGTCTCGGGCCAGGTCGCGTCGGTCACCCGGCAGATGTGGTCCGCCACCTTCTTCGGCAGCTCGACGGTGCCGCCCTCGATGACCGAGCAGGTGAGCAGGTCGCCCACCACGTTGTAGCGGTAGGAGGTGAGCGGAATGCCGCCCGGGGAGCGGAAGTGCGAGGAGAGTCCGTCGCCCGGGAAGTAGGTCAGCGCCGCCGCCATGTAGCGGGTCCCCTTGATGGCACCCGCGATCAGTTGCCGCTGCAGTTTTTCGTCGCTGCGGATGGCGTCGACCGCCTGCTGCACGGAAGCCTTCGCGCCGCCCTTGACCAGCTTGAAGATGTCGACCGCGTAATCGAGCGCGCCGGCGCCGGAGTTGCGCTTGTCGATGATGCCGTTGGGGCAGATTTTGGCCACGTCGATGCCAGTCGCCTTCTTGATCGATGCGGGCGTCCAGTTGGTGCGGATGTCGGCGAAGAGCTGCGCCGCGCCGCCCGAGAGGAGGTTGCCGACCAGCATGCCGATGCCGTTCTTCGAATCGTTCTCGGTGGCGACGATCATCGGCGCCCGGAAGCCGTTCCAGTCGAACGAGGCGTTGAGGATCGACTCGGTCATGTCGAAGTTCGGGTTGTAGTCGGTCCACTGCCGCTGTCCCTGCGTCCCCGCCGCGATCGCGTTGTAGCCCTGCGCGTACTCGACATTGGCCTGGAACCCCTGTTTCCTGCCGACCGCGGGGTCGGCGAGGCGGGGGTTGCCGATCATCAAGTCGCGGACGATCAGCGAGATCTTGGCCGACTCGCGGATCAGGTCGTCGGGCGGCAGGGGGCGCTTGCCGCTGCCGAAGTCGAAGTCGAACGACTTCTTGAAGAAGTCGAACGCCTTGTCGGCCTCCTCGTGGTCGTAGAAGCCGCTGTCCAGGCGCCCGCGGACGCCGGCCATGTCGAAGTTGCAGGTGCCCATGCCGAGGTAGTCGAGCAGGATGTTGCGGCGGGCGTCGGAACCGATGATCCCCATGGCGACCGAACCGATGTTGAGGTAGTTCTTGCCGCGGATCATGGCGACCGCCGCCGCGCAGCGGGCGAAGCGGAGCAGGCGCCCGCTGACAAACGGGTTCAGCGGCTGGGCTTCGTCCTCGAGGTCGGGCGAGTAGATGGAGAAGATCGGGCGCTTCTTCTCGTCCATCGCCGCCGTGAACGCCTTGAGCCAGACGGCGCCGGGGCGGTCGGTCTGGTTCAGGCCGTAGGCGGCCTGCTGCCACTCGGAGGAGCCGATCCCCTGGCAGGCGGACATCAGTTCGTCGGAGTAGCACCACGAACGGGCGATCCAGATGTTGGCGCTGACGCCCTGCGTAGCGTAGTAGGCCTGCGCGCGGGTGCCCGAGCGGGCGCCGTAGACGATCTCGGGGGCGACGACGATCCGCACCGGCGTGCCGTCGGGAAGCCGGACGTTCCGGGCGATCAGGTCGTAGACCTTCTCCGTCAGCTTCCACGTCCGCTCCACGTTGTCGTCATAGGCGCCGTTGCGGCCGTCGGCCGTCGGGGTCAGCGCGATGGTGGGAACGGGACCGACGAGGGCGCGGTCGGCGTCCTCGAAGGAACGGGGCGTGGCCGCCATTTTCTCGAAATCGGGCCGGCAGGTACAGCAGCACTTCATCTCATACTCCTTATGGAAGGCATATCAAACAGGTCGCCAGTAGTGTAGAGGAGCCCGCGGGCGGGGGCAAGGACGAAAGCGCGCTCAGCGTTCCAGCACGAAAGGGCGGCGGGGTGGCGGGAGCGCCGGTCAGCGGCGCGGTTCACCGCGTATGCCGGATTTGCTGGATCGCCGTTGATTTGTCGCCGGATCCACCGTGTCAAGAAACGGAAACCGGTTGAAGTCCGTGTCCCGCGTGTAGATGGTGCGGATGCCGTTCTCTCTCATCAATATGGCCGTGTGCGCATCGAACACCAGATTCCCTGTGATTCCGGGGACCTCGGCATACACTTCGGTGGCCACATGCCGATGACGATCTGTTTCGACAAGGATTCCGAGGCTCGGGGAGGCGAACAGGGCGTTGAGGAACAGCCACGCCTGTTCGGGCGTGAACGGACGGGAGAGAACCCGGGGATGCGTCACTACGCGCAGGAATTCGTAGACGATGCCCCAAGTGATGTACCATGGGGTCGTCAGCTTCCGAAATGACTCCAACAGTACCCGGCATCGCTCGTGATCCGGAGCATCCTTGTCCACGCCATAGATCAGAACGTTCGTATCCACAACGAACATGGCTATCCCTCCATAGCACCATACAGCGCATCTCGGTTGGCCACATTCACCCGAATCCCCCCGCTGCTGAATTCAGGCAACGGAGGCAAGTCGGCATCGCGTGGCTTCGGGTCCATGATGGCGCGAAGCGCTGCTTCGACCAATTGGGAC
>CAYVKQ010000054.1:0-13398 GCA_964451945.1 uncultured Lentisphaerales bacterium | reverse complement strand
CGCAACTCCTTGTCGAGCTCTGGCGGCACCGCCACTGGCGTCGCCCCGACGCGTTCGAACCCCCCGGGCTGCGCGAACGTCGGCCGCGTCGCCGACGTCGACACGTACAGCACCCGCTCCGGGCCGTCATCGGCGCGCAGCGTCAGGGCAAACGACGATCCCCGCTGCAGCCCTTCCGCGCGCGCCAGCAGCGACAGCAGGTGCCGCTCGCTTGGAATCAGGACCTCGCGCCCCGACGCGTCCCGGCGAGGCAGCGTGAACGACAGCGCCGCGGTCCCGCCATCCGATCCCTCGAGCACCGGCACCCGCACGCGGCCAAACCGCCCAGCGTCGATCTCCTCCCATGCCACGACGCCCGACGCCTCGAACCCCACCAAGTCGCGCTCGAAACGACCGTTCGCCACCAGATTCGGCCCGTGCGGCCACAGCGTCGACGGCAGGCTGTCGTAGGTCTTGAAATCGGCGTTGTTCGGCACCGCCACCAGCAGCCCCGCCATCCGCCCCCACAGTCCCTGCGTCATCAGTGGCGCCGACACCACCAGCGCCGCGTAGACTACCGCCAGTTCCGCCCCGCAAAGACGCAGGGTTTTGCGCAGCAACGCCAACCCGCCGCACAGCGCCATCACCACCAGTATCACCGCCATCGCGCTGCTCGGCGGCGAATTCTCGGCAATCGTGCCGTAGTTGTCGAAACGCTCGGCATACGAAATCCAAGCCGCCTGCAAAAACAACGCAAACAACGAAACAACGAACGAGCGGAGCGTCAACCCTCTTACCGGTCTCGCCTCAGCATCCATCTCTAACCTCAAATCCTTTGAGCCGCTGCCCTGCAAAGACGGCGTGATGACAAAAAAGACGCTTTAGCAGAAAACATACCAAACGGCACTGCCGCAGGAAAGCCGACGGCACAGCCGTTTCCGTGGCGGAATGTAAACCATATTACGGCCGCAATGTCAACCGCAATACCCGGTCTGTCGCCGGTTTCTCCGGTCCGGTCCCGGGCCCCAACACCCGGCTCTCAGCCGCGCACCGCATATGGAAGGATACAATTCACTGCGGAAATGATTGGGGGGAATGCACTTCAGTTGATGGATAGGAGGAGGCCGGGGATTCTGCAAATGGAGTCTGCAAATGGAGTCGTGACAAACCGCTGTCGCCGTGGCATCATAACGGCCGTGTTGAACAGCGAGACAACAAAGCGGAAAATGCCGATCGCGCGCGTTCTGGAGATTCTTGCCGACGCGCGCGCGGTTCTGCTTTCGGGGCACGTCCGCCCCGACGGCGATGCCCTGGGCAGCGCCGTCGCCCTCGGCCGCCTGCTGGCGCGCCAGGGCGTGCGGGTGACGGTCACCGCCGACCAGGCCCATCTGGGCAGCCCCGGTTTTCTGAAAAGCTGTTCGCCGGTCGTCAGTCCCGAAGCGGCCGCGGCCGACACCTACGATACGATGGCGATGCTCGACTGCGGCGCGTTCGACCGCATCCCGCAGCCTCTCCACGCCCTGGCGCAGTCGCTGCCTCTGCTCAATATCGACCACCACCGCACCAACACCCGTTTTGGAGTAGTCAACTGGATCGACCATACGGCAAGCTCGACCAGCGAAATGATCTGGAAACTGGCGCGGCGCGGCGGTTGGCGGCTCGACCGCGACACCGCCGAGGCGCTGTGGGTCGGACTGATCACCGACACGGGACGCTTCGCCCACGACCAAACGCGGCCGTCGACGCTGCGCTGCGGCGCCGACCTGCTGAAGCACGGCGTCCGCACCGCCTGGATCAACGACCGCCTCTACGGCTTCTTCTCGCGCGAAGTGCTCGACCTCAAGCGCCGCGCCTTCGACTCCTTGCAGGTCTGGCGGGATGGCGATGTCGCCGTGGTCACGCTCACCGAGCACGATTTCGCCGAGACAGGGTGCGTCAAGGCCGACGCCGAGGACGTGATCGAAATTCCCCGCTCGCTCGCCGGCAGCCGCGTCGCCCTCTTCTTCTACGAGGGCAAGGCTGACGAACGAGTCACCCGCCTCAGCATCCGCACCCGTGATCCACTCGATGCGACGACACTCGCGCAGCGGTTCGGCGGCGGCGGGCACGCGCGCGCCGCCGGGTGCACCATCAAGGCGCGTCTCGCCGAGGCGGTCCCCCTCGTCCGCGCCACCGTCGACGAATGGCTGCACGCGTTCCCGCCGGAGACCGCATGACCGACAATCCGTTGCTCGCCGCTGATTTCTTTCCCCGCTTCGACCGCATCGGGCCCGCGCACGCCGTTCCCGCGCTTCGCACCCTGCTGGCCCGAGCCGCCGCCGAGGCCGATGCGCTGGAGGCGTCGTTCGAGCCGACATGGGAAGGGCTGGCCGCGCCGCTGCACCGCCTCTGTGAACCGCCCCTCGAAGCCTGGGGCGTGGTGACGCACCTGCTCAGCGTCCTGAACAGCGATGCGTGGCGCGAGGCGCAGCAGACGCTGCAGCCCGAAATCGTCGCCTTCTCGCTCCGCATCGCCCAAAGCCGCCGCTTCTACGAGGGCTACCGCGCCCTCCGCGACCGCGGTGGCCTCGACACAGCCCAGCGGCGCATCGCCGACGCCGCCATCCGCGCGGCCGAGCAGGCCGGCGTGGCGCTGGAAGGCGCCGCCCGCGACCGCTTCAACGCCATCCAGCGCGAGCTGGCCGCGACCGGCACCGCCTTCAGCAACACCGTCCTCGACGCCATCAAGGCCTACAGCCTGTGGGTCCGCGACCCGGCGGGTGCCGAGGGACTCCCCCGCCCCGTCCGCGCCCTCGCCGCCGCCGCCGCGCGCGACGCGGGCGAAGCCGCGGCGACCGCCGACAGCGGACCGTGGCGCATCACGCTCGACGCCGCCGTCGCCGCGCCGTTCCTGATGCACGTGCGCGACCGCGACCGCCGCGAAACCCTCTGCCGCGCCATGGCCACCAAAGCCGGCGCCGCGCCGCACGACAACACCGCGCGCGTCGAGCGGATCCTCGAACTGCGCCGCGAACAGGCCTCCCTGCTTGGCCACCCGCATTTCGCCGCCCTCAGTCTCGCCTCCAAGATGGCCGGAACGCTGGCGGCGGTCGACGCGCTGACCGAACAGCTGGCCGCCGCCGCGCGCGGCGCCGCCGCGCGCGAGACTGCCGAGGTGCTCGCCTTCGCGCGGGCGCGCGGCTTCGCCGAGCCGGCGCTTCAGCCCTGGGACCGCCCGTTCTGGGCTGAACGCCTCAGCGAGGAGCGCTACCGCTACAGCGACGAAGAACTGCGCGCCTATTTTCCATTCCCGCTCGTGCTCGACGGGCTGTTCGCCCTGGCCCGACGCCTCTTCGGCATCCGCATCGCCGCCGACGACGGCGCGGCGCCGGTCTGGCATCCCGATGTCCGCCTCTTCCGCGTCGACGACCTCTCGGGCGAGCCGCGCGCCTGGTTCTACCTCGACCCCTATTCCCGTCCGGCCACCAAGCGTTCCGGCGCCTGGATGAACGATCTCCGCGGACGCGCGCGGCTGCCGGACGGCACGGTGCGCCGCCCCCTCGCCCTGATCGTCTGCAACCAGACGCCGCCCGCCGAGGGGCGCCCCTCGCTGATGCGGTTCAGCGAGGTGCAGACACTCTTCCACGAATTCGGGCACACGCTGCAGCACATGCTGACGACCGTCGACGAACCGGGGGCCGCGGGCCTGAACAACGTCGAGTGGGACGCCGTCGAAATCGCCAGCCAGTTCATGGAGAACTGGTGTTACGACCGCGCCACGCTCAAGGGCATCTCGCGCCATATCGATACCGGCGAACCGATCCCCGACGCCCTCTTCGACCGCATCGTGGCGGCCAAGAACTTCATGGCCGCCTCGGCCATGCTGCGCCAACTCTATCTCGGCGCGACCGACATGGACCTGCACGCCCGCTACCCCCGTCCCGACGCCCCCGACGCCGACGCCGTCAAGTGCGCCAGCGCGGCGCGGTACCTGCCGGCCCCCCTGCTTCCCGGGGACCGCCTGCTCTGCTCCTTCTCGCACATCTTCGCCGGCGGCTACGCGGCGGGCTACTACAGCTACAAGTGGTCAGAGGTGCTCGCGGCCGACGCCTTCTCCGCGTTCGAAGAGGCGGGACTCGACAATGACGACGCGGTCCGCGGCACGGGCCGCCGTTTCCGCGAGACGTTTCTCGCCCTCGGCGGCAGCAGGCATCCGATGGACGTCTTCAAGGCCTTCCGCGGGCGCGAACCGTCGGTCGGCCCGCTCCTCCGGCACGCGGGGCTGACGTAATTGGCGTAATTCGCCTTCACAAACCGACGGCCGGCCGTGTATACTGCCCCTATGAATCGGCAGGCATCCAGCGACGGCGTGGCTGACTTTGCAGACGGCAGCGTCCGCATCTGTCTTGGCGATGCTTTGGCGTGGTATGCGCGTTGGGACGCACCGACGGTGATCGTATCCGACGGGCCGTACGGTCTTGGCCTCTACCCCGGTGAATCGCCTACAACGTCCGGCCTTGCCGAATGGTACGAGCCCCACCTGAAAGCGTGGTACAAGGCCGCACTGCCGTGCGCGACGCTTTGGTTCTGGAACTCGGAGCAGGGGTGGGCCGGTTGCCACAATCTGATCGAGGCGTGCGGGTGGGAATTCCGCAACTGCCATATCTGGGACAAGGGGATCGGCCACATTGCCGGTAACTGCAACACGCAGACATTGCGCAAATTCCCGGTGATTACCGAGGTCTGCGTCCAGTACACGCGCCGTAACCGCTTGCCTTCAGGCGGACGCGAACTGGAACTGCGCGAATGGTTGCGCAGCGAGTGGCAACGGAGCGGGCTCCCATTGAATCTGGCCAATGAAGCCTGTGGCGTTCGCAATGCCGCGACCCGGAAATATTTTACAGCCGACCACCTTTGGTATTTTCCCCCACCCGACGCTTTCCAATCCATCGCCGATTATGTGAACCGCCACGGCAAAGCCGAAGGCCGGCCTTATTTCAGCCGTGACGGAATCCGTCCGATGACCGGTGACGAATGGGCCGCCATGCGGGCAAAATTCTCTTGCGAAGTGGGCGTCTCGAACGTCTGGCGGCTGCCGGCCGTGCGGGGCCGCGAACGCCTTCGCGATAACGGTGGTTGCCTTCATGTCAACCAGAAACCGTTGCGGCTTGTGGAGCGGACGATCGCCGCGTCGTCAGACCCGCAAGACGTCGTATGGGAACCCTTCGGCGGTCTCTGCACGGCCGCACTGGCGGCCACAGTGCTGCGCCGCCGGGCCTTCGCAGCAGAGATCAACCCCGCTTTCTTCGAGAACGCATGCAAAAGGTTGGCCAACCATGAAGACTCGGAAGCCCTGTTCACCGGAAACGATCAGCACGCCGATGCCGCCACCGCCGCCGACACGCATCCAGCCATTGCCGAGTTGGCGCTGGCTTGACTTGTGGCGACGTGTACGTGAAACACTCGGCGCACTGCCGGTGCATTTCCGCAGCGACACCCACATCGAAGGGATCGGCGCTACGGATATCTTCACGCTCAGCGCGGCGTTGGGCGCGGCAATCGAAAACCAACTGGTGGACACGTTGAATCAGTTGCGTTCCGTATGGGATCCTCAAGACGAACACCCGACCCTTGCTTTCGTGCGGCAGCCGCAGAGTTTTCCTGATGTCGTGCTGGTGGACACAACATGCGCGGACACGGCACACGCGGAACGAATCGTGTTTGGCATCGAGTTGAAAGGCTGGTATCTGCTGGCCAAGGAAAAAGAGCCCAGTTTCCGTTTTCTCCAAACCCCCGCCGCTTGCGCTGAAGCCGATCTGATTGCCGTCGTACCTTGGTGCCTCGGCAATGTGATCTCCGGGCGGCCGCGTGTTTTCACGCCTTATCTTGAAAGCGCACGCTATGCCGCAGAATACCGGAACCACCACTGGCGGTTCCTGCGCACTGCCCAAAGTGATGCGACGATCCTCTCGCCGACGCATCCAGCACCCTATCCAAAGAAAAGTGAGAGAACAAACGACCAAGCACATGCGGACAAAGGCGGCAACTTCGGCCGTTTCGCACGTAGCGGTCTGATGGACGCCTACCTCGAACGAATGAGAGCCCAACCGCTCTGTGGCATCAACGCCTGTTACTGGCTCGATTTCTTCAAAATCTTCCAAGAGCACTCGTCGGAAGAGAAAATCCAAAAGGCCCTGGCACGCTTAAGGGCATTGGCAGCCAAGGATACGACCCTCTCCCGCGGCGGGAACATCCATCACGAAGCGCTGTTGCGTATCCTTGATGAGATCGAGCGGTTGGTTGCCGTTTGCTGATCCGCCTGCCTTGGGCGTGTGCGCTCGCGCGCCGCCGCTTTGTCCCCTTGCTCGTCTTGCCGTTGGTGACAACGGCTGGCTTGCCTGATCCGCCCGCTTCTGGCATTGTCACCCCCATGAACCCGATCCTCCATGTCTCTCCCAACGGTTTTCCGGGGCTGGAGTCGCTGGTCTAGAGCCGGTTGATGCGGCTGTTCGGCTTCACGCCGACGGACGCCCTCCACATTCTGGGGCAGGTGTCGTTCAGTTTCCCGTCACCCCCGTTCTTTCTCGGCACAGCCGGGCGACCACCTGTTTCCCGAACAGGAGGGACGACCTCCGTGTCGTCCGTTGGCCGCTTGGTCCGCGCCCCCCCGTCGGCGCGTCAGCGGTGGCGCCGACGCTACGCGGCGGCGGAGGGTGGCATTGGCCGCCGTGCAAGAACGGGTTACCGACCCGGCCGAATGCCAAAGTCAAACACGAGATCCCCGGTCCTCCCGCGCGTGCCCTTGGCGGGTGCCGCGCCGCCCCCG
This sequence comes from uncultured Lentisphaerales bacterium, assembly GCA_964451945.1. Lineage (GTDB taxonomy): Bacteria > Verrucomicrobiota > Kiritimatiellia > RFP12 > JAAYNR01 > JAAYNR01. Next base: position 6,614 of record CAYVKQ010000054.1, on the reverse strand, counting down.
TCGACCCCGTCGAGGCCGACCGCGTAGACGATCTCCCGTTCCGGCAGGTAGCGGAACGGTTGGCCGTCGAACGGGTCGGACGGGACGGCCGCGAGATACGACGGAACGAGCGCCTGGAGATCGGCGGGAAAGGCTCCGTTATCGAGATGGAAGCGCCGGAGCGCCACCGTCAGACGCGCTGCGGACAAGGTGCTCTTTATCTTGCACAGATGCAACAGTGTGCCGTCACCCATGGGTGCCATCACGCTGAGAAGAACCCTGCCCATGGCGTTGGGACGAAAAAGAATGCGCCACCTGGTGCCGTCCAGTCCGAGTGCGGCATCCCAATTCGTCCAAGTCATATCGGAATACGGGCGCGGCACGTTGCCGATCATCTCCCGGTAGATGTCGGCCAGAATGCGTTTCGTCTTGTTCGGCTGGAAAAAGTAGCCGGGACCTCTTCGAGAGAGGATCAGAGAAACGGCATCCGGTCCGAAAAGACCGGCCGCCCCTTTTTCTGACCCTTTCACGCGATCAATCTCCGCGACCGCGAAGGCGTAGTCCCCCTGGATGGCGCGGGTGAAGCCGACGTCAAGGTTCCCGATGCGGTCAAGCACGCCGGCCAGGCGATCCAGTTCGGGACGCGGCGTGGCCGCGTCGCATGCGAGGTCGCGCGCCTGTTCGAGCCCCGGATGCAACAGAGCTTGTCCGATCAGATACGTGATCAGAATATTGGCTTCGGACTGAAGCAGGGTCGCGAAGGAGAGCAGGGCTGCACAAGCGTCCACGGCGGGAGCGGCGCGGCCGGCCAGCCGTTCCTGCCGGGAGCGGGCCGCCAGCAGCCGTCCGAGGCTCATCCAGTCGGAGCCGGGCATGGTGAAGTCTTCGGGAGCGGTGACGGTCGGACCAACGCATCGTTTCATTTTCGTGCCGCGAGCCACCAGCCCGAGCGCTTCCCGGTTGGTCTCGATCAGGGAGACGAGTCGTTCGTCGGCGTCGGATCTCCCCGCCAGAAAATCGGTGACAAACTTGGCGTCGTCCGGCCAGACGAAGGCCTCGGCCGCGGCGATGAAGAGGAGGTAGGCGTTCTCGTCAGGAGTGACCTCGGCAGGATCGGGATGCAGTCCGGCAACCTCCGGCCTCTCCCCGTCGCGGCCGGCGATGGTGGTGTACGTGGCAATCAGGAATGCCAGAATAATCAGAACGCCGGCCGCGATGGTGAATGTCCGCATGGTCCCTCCCCGCTCAAGGCTTCTCCTCGTGGAGCCAGTGTAGAACGGTAGCGGTTGAGAGACAAGCCGGTTTCCTGCCGCGGGGCGCATCACCCTTCCACTGACTTGGCGAAGACTCCGCGCCTCTTCTGACTTGGGCATGCGCTCCGGCCGGTGCGTCAGCGGTGGCGCCGACGCTACGCGGCGGCGGAGCGGGGCATTGGCCGCCGTGTAACGTCGGCCCCACTTCGCTCGCGTCCCAGCGGAATGGCAGCGGCACAGAGTAGCGCAGGACGGTTGAGACCGCATAAGAACGATGCAGGACGGTCCGGTACGTCCCGTCCTACTTGGCTCGCGCTAAGCCGTCCGTGCTGATCAGAACGGCTCGGCCAGCAGTTCGAAGTAATCGACCGGGTGGAGGCAGGCGGGGCACAGTTTGGGCGCCGCCGGCCCCTCGTGGATGTAGCCGCAGTTGAGGCAGCGCCATTTCACGGCGTGCGGGCGCTTGAAGACGAGTCCCGCCTCGACATTGGCCGCCAGGGCGCGGTAGCGCTGCTCATGGTATTTCTCGACGATTGCGATCTTCTCGTACATCGTCCCGATGTCGGCGAACCCCTCTTCGCGGGCGGTCTTGGCAAAGGCGGGATAGAGCTGCGTCCACTCCTCGTTCTCGCCTTCGGCGGCCGCCTTCAGGTTCTCCAGGGTCTTGCCGATCACGCCCGCGGGATAGGACGCCTTGATCTCGACCATGCCGCCTTCGAGAAACTTGAACATCCGCTTGGCGTGCTCTTTCTCCTGCTCGGCCGTTTCGAGAAACAGGTCGGCGATCTGCACGAACCCCTCTTTTTTCGCCGCACTGGAAAAAAAGGTGTAGCGCATGCGCGCCTGCGACTCACCCGCGAAACTGGTCAACAGGTTGACCTCTGTCCGAGTTCCTTTGATGCTTGCCATTGCAGACCACCCTTTCGTTTTCCGTTCCGACGGTATGCCCCCCGCCCCAGAGGGGAGCGGATTCAAAAAACGGTGCAACTATATACGGCCGGGAGAAAAAAGGCAAGCGCGCAGACGGCGCGGGAACCATCGCATTTCCGGATCGCTACGCTTTGCCGGTCTTTCCGCGGGGCTTCCTTGCCTTCGCCGCCGGAGTCCGCGCGGCGGCCGCGGCCTTGGCCCGCGCCCCGGGCTGCACCGGGCTCCCGGAGGCGGAGGCGATGCGCTCGTCGATCACGTCCAGCGAATACATGCCGTCGTCGGGCGCGCCGCGGTGGATCCAGGCGCCGTTCGTGAAGTCCGGGATGGGAACCGGATGCCCGCCCATGGCGACCGATTGTTCGCTCAGGGCGGTGATCACCATCCACGCGGCGGTGTCGTACACGTCGATCGGCGTCTGCCGCCGATGCTGGACGCTCTCGATGAAGGCGCGCAGCGCGAGATAGTCCATGCCGCCGTGCCCGCCGCGCAGGCCATACTCTTCGTACGCCTTCCACAGAGGGTGCTTGTAGCGCTCGAAATAGGGTTTGTCCGCTTCCCAACTGTGCGTCCAGGCCGCGGGATCGACCGGCGAATGCCCCTCCAGGAAGAGGCTGCGGTTGGCCTCGGTCCAGATGCCGCGCGTTCCCTGGACCACGCCGCCGCGCGAGTACGGGCGGGGCACGGTGCAGTCGTGCGTCAGCAGGATCGTCTCGCCGTTGGCGCATTTGATGATCGTGGTGACGACGTCGCCCTGATTGACCTGCCGCGCGGCCAAAGGCGAATCGGGGCGGTGCTCCTTGAACCAGGCGTGCAGGCCGGCCGCCCTGGAGGCCATGCTGACAAGCGAAAGCATGCGGTTGCCGCGGTTGAGCCCCAGGTATTTGGCGATGGGACCGAGCTCGTGCGTCGGGTAGAGCTCGCCGTTGCGGTGCAGAAAGTTGTTCTGGCGGTAATGCCGGTTGATGTCGCCGGGACCGATCTCCGTGCGCAGGTCGTGCAGATAGCCTCCCTGGCAGTGCACCAGCTCCCCGAACAGACCGAGACGGACCATCTTGAGCAGGGTCATCTCCTCGAGGCCGTAGCAGCAGTTCTCCAGCATCATGCAGGGCTTGCCCGTCTCTTCGCTGGCGCGGACCAGCTGCCAGCACTCTTCCACCGACGCGGCGCCGCCGACCTCCATGGCCGCGTATTTGCCGCACCGCATGGCATCGATCGCGATCAGCGCGTGCGTCGTCCAGGAGGTCATCACGACAACCGCTTCGATGTCGCCGCGCTGGTTGAGCTCGCGGTAGTCGGCAACCCCGTCGGGCTTGAACCCCTGCTTCTCCGCCGCGCCCTTCCGGGCGCGCTCGACGCGGTCGGGATAGACGTCGCAGACGGCGGCCACGCGAACGTCCGGCATGCCGAGCAAGGTCATCATCTGGCCATAGCCGCGGCCGCCCAGGCCCGCGATCCCGATCCGCACGACGCGCCCCTTGTCACCCATTTTCTTCATGGCAAATCCGTTTTTGCGGTTGATCCGGTTTGAAAAAGCGAATACCTTACCGTGTTCACGCATCCGCTGCAAGCGCAGGCTTCTGCGATTGGCCGGATGCGCGGGACCGCGGATGGTACTCCGCTTCACTCCAACCTTTCCAGGCGATGCCAATCAAACTCTCGCAGACTCTGATTCAGAACTGGGGCGGCGCCTCCGTGTACCGCGAGGCCGAGGCGTTGGTCAAGCGCGGGGGCGTGCTGCGGGCGGACCAGAATGGCGCATGGATCGAGGGGGTCATCGCCCGCGGCGGCGGCGACCTGCGTTCGCGGGTGAAGATCAACGACGACGGCACCGCCGAAAGCCACTGTCCCTGCTTCATCAACCGCGAACAGGGGCTGATCTGTCCGCACGTGGTCGCCCTCGCGATCCTGGTGTTGCAGCGCCGCAGCGACCCGCTGCGCGAGCAGAAGTACCAGGAGGAGCAGCGCCACGCCCGGGCCACGGCGGCCAAGATGGCCGAGGCGATGCTGCGGCGCGATCCCCGGGGAATCCCCGCCCGGCTGCGGCTCTTTCTGCCGCAGGACTGGACGGAGGCGTTCGCCCGCGACGCAATCGAGCTGGGATGCGTCTTCCAGGTCGGCCCCCTCCTGCTGCCGGCCGCCACTCTTACCGACCCCCGGGGCTACGCCCTGTCGCGCGCCGACGACACGCTGCTCGCCGTGCTGGAGGACATCTGCGAGGGGACGCCCCCCGCGCGGATCACCGTCAACAAGCCCGACTTCCTCAACCTGCTCGAACTCCTGCGCGGCCGCGAACTGCCGCTGACCGACAACACCGACGTCGAGGTGTGCGACACGCCGCTCGACTTCTCCCTGCGCCTCGACCTCGACCGCGAGAACGGCGAGCTGCTGATCTTCGCCGACACCGCCATCCCGGGCGCCGGACCGACCGACTTCCCCGTCTACCTCGCGCACAACAAGAAAAGCTGGGCGCTCGCCAACGGCCGCCTCTGGCCGCTGAAGACGACGCTCCCCCTCCCCTACCACGGGATCTACACCGAACCGGTGGCGATCCCGCGCGCCGATGTGCTGCGCTTCCTCGCGCAGGAACTCCCGCTGCTGCAGAAGCTCGTCCCCGTGGTCTGCGAAATCGACCCCGACCTCTTCACCGTCTCCTGCGCCACGCCCGTTTTCCGCCTCACCGTCCGCGGCAGCCCCGCCTCGCTGGCCGCAGACCTGCAGGCCGACTACGGCGGCGCGTCCTTCGCGGCGGCGGCCCCCGACGCCGCCGCCTTCACCCTCCCCGATCCGGATGACCTCCTCCACTTCCGGGGACGCAACCTGGAGGCCGAACGGGAGGCGGTCCGCCGCCTCCGGGCGCTTGGCTTCGCGGGCGACCGGGGCGACTGCCTCGAACCGGTTACCGGCGCCCGCGCGGTGCTCAACTTCCTGGGCAGCGACCTGCCGGCGCTGCGGCGCCTGGGGTGGAAGGTTGCGGTCGAGGGGCGCATCGCCGGCCACTACGACGCGCTGCCGGTCGTCACGCCGGTCGTCCGCATCGACAAGCCCGACGCGGCGGGATGGTTCGAGGTCGACATGACCTTCGAATGCGCCGACGATGCCGCACTCACCGCCGCCGACGTGCAGCGGGCGCTGAACCGCGACGAATCGTTCATCACCCGCGGCGAGCGGACGATCCTGCTCGACCGCGCGGCGATCCAGTCGATGCGCGACGTATTTTCGGACTGCCGCGCGCGCGAGGGCCGGCGTCCCGGCTCCTTCCGCCTGACCTCCGTCTACGCCCCCTTCGTCCAGTCGTCGCTTGCGGCGATCGACGGCATCGACGTCGAGGAACCGCCCGACTGGCGCGCCCGCGCCGCGCAGCAGAACCGCGACCTCAAGCTGACGCCGATCCCCCTCGGAGACGACGCCCTCGAAGCCACCCTGCGCGACTACCAGAAGCAGGGGGTCTACTGGCTCCGCTTTCTCGAAACGTCGGGCTTCAGCGGCCTGCTGGCCGACGAGATGGGGCTGGGCAAGACGCTGCAGACCCTCGCCTGGCTCAACCTGGAGCGGACCGCCCCCGACGCCCGCGGCAAGCCGGCGCTGATCGTCTGCCCCACCAGCCTGGTCGAGAACTGGAACCGCGAGGCCGAGCGCTTCGTGCCGCGCCTGCGCCGGCTGGTGCTCAACGGACCCGGCCGCCACGCCCTGTTCGCGCAGATCCCGCAGGCCGACCTGGTGATCACCTCCTACGCGCTGCTGCGCCGCGACCTGGAGGACGGCTACGCCGGGCAGACCTTCTCGGTCGCCGTGCTCGACGAGGCGCAGCACATCAAGAACCGCTCCACGCAGAACGCCGCCGCCGCCAAGCAGATCCGCGCCGCCGCCAGGCTGGTGCTCACCGGCACGCCGCTCGAGAACTCGGTCGCCGACCTCTGGTCGATCATGGATTTCCTGATGCCCGGCTACCTGGACGACTACGAGACGTTCCGCGCGAACTACGAAGCTCCCATCGGCGCCGGCGGCGAGGCGGGCGAACGCGCGCAGCTCAAGCTCCGCCGCAAGCTCCACCCCTTCCTGCTGCGCCGCCTGAAGAAGGATGTCGCCAAGGACCTGCCCGACAAGATCGAAAAGGTCTCGTACTGCGTCCTGACCCCCGACCAGCAGCAGGTCTACAACACGCTGCTGCAGGAGTCGCGGCGCAGGATCGGCGATCTGGTGCGCGAGAAGGGGTTCAGCCACTGCCGCATGGAGATCCTCGCCATCCTGCTGCGGCTGCGCCAGGTGTGCTGCCATCTCGGCCTGCTGCCGGACAAGGCCCTGGCGGAGAAGGCGGAGGCCCCCTCGGCCAAGCTCGACCAGTTCTTCGACTTGTTGGACGAGGCGGTCGACGGCGGCCACCGCATCCTCGTCTTCAGCCAGTTTACCTCCATGCTCCAGATCATCCGCCGCGAGCTCGACCAGCGCCGGATC
>CAYVKQ010000053.1:0-13540 GCA_964451945.1 uncultured Lentisphaerales bacterium | reverse complement strand
CTTTCTTCGTGCCGCGCAGCAGGCAGCCGATGTTGTCGCCCGCCTGGCCCTGGTCGAGCAGCTTGCGGAACATCTCGACGCCCGTCACCACCGTCTTCGCCGTCGGGCGCAGGCCGATGATCTCGACATCTTCGTTCACCTTGATGATGCCGCGCTCGACACGGCCGGTCACCACGGTGCCGCGGCCCTCGATCGAGAAGACGTCCTCGACCGGCATCAGAAACGCCTGGTCCAGCACGCGCACCGGTTCGGGGACGTAGGCGTCCAGCGCCTCCATCAGCTTCGTGATGCACTCGCACGCCGCGTCGTCCTTGGACGTCGCCTGCGACGCCGGCAGCGCGCTGCCGCGGATCACCGGAATGTCGTCTCCGGGGTACTCGTACTTCGACAGCAGCTCGCGGATCTCCATCTCGACAAGGTCGAGCAGCTCGGGGTCGTCGACCAGGTCGACCTTGTTCAGGAACACCACGATCGTCGGCACGCCGACCTGGCGCGCCAGCAGAATGTGCTCGCGCGTCTGCGGCATGGGGCCGTCGGCGGCCGAAACCACGAGGATCGCGCCGTCCATCTGCGCCGCGCCCGTGATCATGTTCTTCACGTAGTCGGCGTGGCCGGGGCAGTCGACGTGCGCGTAGTGGCGGTTCTCCGTGCCGTATTCGACGTGCGAAGTCGCGATCGTCAGAATCTTGGTGGGGTCGCGGCGGCCGGCCGACTCGGAGGCCTTGGCGACCTGGTCGTAGGCGATGAACTCGCAGAACCCCTTGAGCGACTGCACGCGGGTGATGGCGGCGGTCAGCGTGGTTTTACCGTGGTCGACGTGCCCGATCGTTCCAACGTTGACGTGCGGCTTCTCGCGTTTGAAGGCTTCCTTTGCCATGATTTTTCTCCTGTGAACTTCCCAAGCCGTTTTGCGAGCTGGAGCCCACGAGCGGGATTGAACCGCTGACCTCGTCCTTACCAAGGACGCGCTCTACCAACTGAGCTACGCGGGCTCGAATACCCCACCCACTCCAGCCGTGGGGAAAAAAGACCCTTACCCCTCACCAACACCCCGCTGGCGACCCCGCCAGGGTTTGTTCCGATCAGGACAGAGCCTTTTCTCGCCTGTTTTTTGTTTAGCCAGCTTCCGCTGCGGCCGAAACTTTTCCGGCTAAAGCGAAAACCCGGTTACTTTACACCATTGCCCCCCGCGTGTCAACCGGACAAAGTGGAAAATTTTGCGGCGGGTCCGCCCGCGCCCGCTCACCTGCCCGGCCGGCCCCGCGATCGCACCGAACCGCGGGCGCCTAGACGGGCGCCCGCGCTCACGTACGCGACCTCCTCGACCGTGTAGAACGCCCGGGTGAAATACCGCTCCACGACCACCAGAACCTTGGGCAGGACCTTCCGGCCGGACACGATCACGAGCTGGTTCACACCGCCCGTCGCCCCCTTGGCCTCGAAAATCGTGACGCCCACGCCCAGGGAACCCAGGGAGAGAATCAGCCCGTCCGCCGGTTTGGGGGTCGTGATGCGGAGCACGACGCCGCCGCCGGAGAGCCCATCCTTGAAGGCGATGCCCGCGTAGGTGCCGGCCGCAAACCCGAGCGCGCACGCCAGGAGCGCCGCCGGGTCGCCGAGCCGCACGCGCAGCTGGAACACCACGACGGTCCACACGGCGAACTCGAGGAAACCCAGCACCGCCGCCAGCGGCCGCCGCCTCCCGGAGAGCGTGCTGACGCGCACCGCGCCGACGCCGCAGCCGAGCAGGCGCCCCAGGAAGACAAGCGCCGGCAGCGCCGTCCAGGTGATCCAGAGTGTGTGTGGCCAGGGATGGAACATGTGTGCGCAGGGTAGCAGGAATCCGCCGGAGGCGTCAATGGACGAACCTGCCCGTCACAAACGGAAACCGCGCGCCGCGTCGCGCATGGCCACCAGATTCTCCCAGGGAACCTCGGGCTCGACCATGTGGGTGGGGCAGACGAGGATTCCGCCGGCCGCGCCGCAGATGCGCAGGTTGCGCTCGACGGCCGCGCGGACCTCGCCGGGCGTGCCGAACGGCAGCACCTGCTGCGTGCCGATCGTCCCCCAGTACGAGAGCCGCCCGCCGGTCAGCCGGTGCACCTCGGCGAAGTCCATGCACTCGGGCTGCACCGGGTTGAGGATGTCGACGCCGATTTCGATCAGGTCGTCGAGGAAGGGGAGCACGTAGCCGCAGGAATGGTAGAAAACCAGCAGGCCGGGCGTGACCGCCCGCCCCGCGTCGATCACCCGCTTCAGCCGCGGTTTGAGCCAGTCGCGCCACAGCCCGACGCTCATCATCGTCGTGTGCTGCATGCCGATGTCGTCGCCGAGCTGCACGATGTCGCACCCCGCCCGCGCGTAGAGGGCAATCCGCTCGACCTGGTCTTCGGTGACCCGGTCGAACAGCACCGCGGCCCGCTCGTCGCCCATCATCATGTCGGCCATCAGGTCCTCCATCGAGCGGAGGTACCAGGAGGCCTCCCAGATGGTGCAGGCCATGCTCCCCATCGAGGCGAGTCCGCGGGCGGCGAGGTCGCGGACCGCCGCCGCCAGCTCGTCCAGCCGTTCGCGTGCGTTGCGCGGCGCCGGGTAGCGCCGGATCTCGTCGACCGTCACATCCTCCCCCTGCAGCGGATGGTGCATGTGGGTCATGTGCCAGCAGCCGGGACGGCGCGAATGGCCGACACCCCACGCGTCAAACCAGACATCCCCGGGCAGCCGTTCGCGCCGGTAGAGGGCGCGGCCGTCCGCATAGGTCGCCTCCTGCGGCAACCCGACGTCGCGGACCGGGCTGCCGAACCAGCCGGCGATGTCGCCGTGGCCAAACCGCTTCTGAAAGGCTTCGGCCTGCGACGGACAGAAAGCTCCCGGCGCCACCGGAACCGTCTCAAACCCCTGCCGCCGCATCGCACGCAGCAGATTCTCCCGTGGTGTCATGACTGGCTCCCGTGAGATGTGATGTGCGCCATTGTCTCCGATCGCCCCTCTCCTGTCCAGCCGCCAGCCCGCAGCCCCTGTTCTGCGGGCGTTGGCGTGGCCGATGTCGCCGTTTCATGCGCATCTCCTTGCTCCTGCGGCTCGCGGGGACGCTCGCCCTCCATTTCGAAACATCAAGCGGCGGGTGATGGCCGGCCTGGATGGCGAGCGTACCCGCGAGCCGTTTGCGCAAGGCCGGGCGCATGGCGATGCGACAGGGCCGTCGCCAACTCTCGCAGTTTCGGGCCGCAGCTTTTCCTCGCTCCCTGTCTGCCTTCCCCTGGCTGACCGGTTGCGCAGGGCGAACCAGAAACGCATGACATGCGCGGCCGGACCGCGGTATACTTTGCCGCGGGTGACAACCGCGCACGGCGCCTGCACAATCTCTGGTTCATGAAAGTGCATCCATGAAGAAACACCTGATACTCGTGTGGGCCGCCGCAGTCGCGGCGCTGTGGGCGGGGACGCTCGGCGCCGCCGACGGCGGCTTGCGCATCCTGCTGGCGGCCGACGCGGGCCGGCGCGCCGCCGGCGTTGCCGACGATGCGGCGCTCATCCGCGTCGAGCGGGTCGAGCGGGAGGCGGTCGCCGCACAGGTCTCGCAGGGCGCACAGGCGCTGCCGCGGGAACGCGAGCGGGCCGTCTACGCCTTTTTCACCGACGCGGTCTACACGGTGACGGTCACGCGAGTGACGGCGGCCTACGACGGCGCGCACCTGGTCGAGGGGGCGTGCGAAGGGGACTCCGTGGCCCGGTTTCAATCGGTGATCGCGCGCGACGGCGTCCGGCACGAAGTGCACGACTTCTCCCGCGGCAAGCTGTATCAGGCGGCGGGCCCGGGCGACGGCGCGCTGGAAGTGCGCGAGTACGACGACGCCAAACGGCCGCCAAAACGGGATGCCGCCCTGGCCGCGACCGGCGCGGCGGCGGCGCTTTCCGCGGATGCGCCGGCGGGTGCCGCGCGCGAAGCCGCCGGCTCCTCGGGCGGCGCGGTCATCGACCTGATGCTGGTTTTCGACACCACGGCGCAGGCCTGGGCGGCCGCGCGCGGCGGCGTGACCGTCGCCGCCAACGCGGCCGTCGGCAAACTGAACGCCGCGCTCGCCAACAGCGGCATCGACTGCACGGTCCGCCTCGCGCACGTGGTGTCGTCCGGCTACACCACCGCCGGCAGCCTCTACTGGGACCTGACCGCCCTCGCCGGCGGCTCGGGCGCGTTGGCGTCGGTTCCGGGACTGCGCAACACCCACGGCGCCGACCTCGTCGGCATGCTCGTCGACACCGGCAGCGCCTATGGCACCACGGGCATGGGCTACTATCCCGCCAGCGCCCAGGGCGACGCCTCCGCCGCCTTCACCGTCTGTTCGATCCGCTCGGTGAACATCAGCCAGACGCTGACGCACGAAATCGGGCACAACCTCGGCTGCGGCCACAGCACATTCCAGCGCGACGACCCGGGGCCGAGTTCGGCCTTTCCCTTCGCGGCCGGATGGTATTTCACCGGCGACAACGGCGTCCGCTACCACACGATCATGGCCTATGACAGCGACGGCTACGGCACAAGCTATACCGAGTGCGACTACTTCTCCACGCCACTGCTGACCTACCGCGGCACGGCCCTGGGACACGCCGCCGACGGCGACAACGCCCGCGCCTTCAACGCCATGGCGCCCGTCGTGGCCGCCTACCGCTCCGCCGCCCCCGCCGCCGTGGCCACGCCCCGCTTCGCGCCGCCGCACGGCACGACCTTCTCGGACACGCTCGACGTCACCCTCTCCTGCGACACCCCCGGCGCAGCCATCCACTACACCACCGACGGCTCCGAGCCGACCGCTTCCAGCGCGCTGTATGGATCTCCAGTCACGCTCGCGCAGACAACCACGATCAAGGCCAGGGGGTTCGCGGACGGCATGTCCGCCAGCGAAACCGCCGCCGCCGTCTATACCCGCATCGTGGCGCTGGCCGAAGCGCTGGACGCGCCCGGCCTGGCGTGGGGCGACGCCGGGAGCGACCTCCCCTGGTTCGGACAGAGCGCCACCGCCCACGACGGCGCCGACGCCGCCCGGAGCGGAGCGGTCGGCAACGGGCAGATCAGCAGCCTGCAGACCGTGCTCGCCGGCCCCGGCTCGCTCTCCTTCCAGTGGCGGGTCTCTTCCGAGGCGGGATGGGATTTTCTGCGCGTCACCGTCGGCGGAGCCGCGCCGCTGGAGCCGATCTCCGGCGAGACCGCGTGGCAGCGCTGCACCATCGAACTCGGCGATGGCGCGCAGACAGTGCGCTGGGACTATGTCAAGGATGCAAGCTATTCCGTCGGCGCCGACTGCGGCTGGCTCGACGAGGTCGTCTGGGAACCGTTCCTCGCGCTGCGCGTCGTGTTCGACGCCCAGGGAGGCACCGTGACGCCCGCGGCGCAGATGGTCACCGCGGGCAAACCCTACGGCGCGCTGCCGACACCCCGGCGCAACGGCTTCACCTTCGCCGGTTGGCACGCCGACCCCTCCTTCGGCGGCGAGCCGGTCACCCCCGAGACGGTCGTGACGGCCGCCGTCGACCACACGCTCTACGCGCGGTGGGAGGTGTGGGGCGGCGGCGCGTTTCTCTGCGATCCGCGCGTCGACACGGCGTTGCGGGACGCCGGGTCCTACGACGGTTTCTTCTACAGCACGGCCCCGTTCGCGACCGGCACGGCGACGGCAGTGCGGGGAACGCTGACGCTGAAACTCGCCCACACCGACGGCAAACTGACGGCCAAGGCGGCGCTGCAAGGCGGCACCATCAGCTTCCGCGCCAAGACGTGGGACGGAGAGGAAGCCGACGGCACGCGCCGCGCCACGCTGACGGCGCGCACCGGCGAGACACTCGACCTGTTCGCGCGGCAGAACCGCATCTGGGGGACGCTGGCGGGGGGCAGGGCGGGCGACGCGCCGCTGACCCTCGACGGCGGGCGCAACCGCTTCGCCGACCGCGCCGACGCCGACGCCGCCGCGTTGCTGGAGCGGTTCCGGGGCTACTACACCGTTGCGCTGCCGCCCCGCGAGGCGGTTTCGGCCTCCGAGGCAGTGGCCGCGGCGCCGCAGGGGAACGGTTATCTGGCGATTACCGTGGGAACGCGGGGCTCGGCCAAGGTGGCGGGCGTGCTGGCCGACGGCACGCGCGTGTCGCGCGCGGGCAGGCTGATCCTCTTCGATGACTGCGGCGAGGCGGCGTGTGCGCCACTCTTCGCGCCGCTCTACACCAAAAAAGGTTGGGCAGGCGGTCTGCTGTGGCTGAGTCCGCAGGGAACCGTTGTGACCGACCGCGCCAACGGTTGGTTCGTCCGCTGGGAGAAGCCGGGCAGGGGCGATGACGGGTTCGCCCTGCTGCTCGAAGCCTGCGGGGGCTTTTACTCCCCGGCGACGGCGCTGGCGGCGGCATACCGCCTCACCGCCGACGCCGCACCGTCCTACTGGCATGCGGAGGGGGTGGCGGCACCCGCGGCCGTGCCCGCCGGCGTGCCAGTGACCGTCTCGGGCACGCGCCTGACACTCGCCCGGAGCCTCAGACCTAAAAAGGTGACGGTCGACGGCGTGACAACGTACGCCTACGACCAGGACAATCCGTCGAACGCACGTCTCTCATTTGCGGCGCGCACGGGCATTTTCAAAGGGACGTTCAGCCTCTACTACGACTACGAGGCGGCCGGCCGTTTGCAGCACAAGGCGGTGCGGGCGACCTATGGTGGGATCCTGACGCCGCTGCGGGATGCGGCCTTCGCCGACCTGCCTGCGGGCCTGGGCTATTGCCTCGCGCCCGACAACAGTGCGACTGCGGCGCCCTACCGCCTCAAGCGATCCACTGCGGTGTGGCTCGATCCGGAGTGACGCCGGCGCGACCACGGGCGCACACCGTGAGGAGGGGACGGACACATGCGACTTCTGATCACGGCGGGGCCGACCCGCGAACACATCGACCCGGTACGCTTTATCAGCAACCGGTCCACGGGCAAAATGGGGTTCGCCCTCGCCGAGCGGGCTGCCGCGCGCGGGCACACGGTGACGCTGATCGCCGGTCCCGTGGCGCTGGCGACGCCCGCCGCCGTGCGGCGCCTGGACGTGGTCAGCGCGGCCGAGATGCTCGACGCCGTCCGCGCCGAGCTGCCGGCGGCCGACGCGCTGATCATGTGCGCCGCCGTGGCCGACTGGCGCCCCCGGAGCATCCACCCCGTCAAACTGAAGAAACGCGAGATGTCCGCCACGCTCGAACTCGAACCCAACCCCGACATCCTGCTGACCGTGAAGCCGGCGAAGGGAGGGCGCCTCTTCGTCGGCTTCGCCGCCGAGACCGGCGATCCCCTCGCCGAGGCGCGGCGCAAGCTGGAGTCCAAGGGGCTCGACCTGATGGTGGCCAACGACGTCTCGCAGCCCGGTGCCGGCTTCGCCACCGACACCAACCGCGTGACCCTGCTCGCTCCCGGCGCTCCCGCCGAGCGGCTGCCGCTCATGAGCAAGCGCGACGTCGCCGACCGCATTCTCGACCGGCTGCAGACGCTCGCGGAAACGGAAAAGAAGAGGGATTGACGGCCGCCGCCGTTTTTGCCACAATGCCCTCCACATTCGCACCCGTGGTGGAATTGGCAGACACGTAAGATTCAGGTTCTTATGTCGCAAGACGTGGGGGTTCAAGTCCCTCCGGGTGCACCATCTTCGAAAGGCCGTTTGCACGGCCTTTTTTATTCTTGGCCCGTTCGCCCAGGTCCGCATGGACGGATGCATCCGCGCGGTTGGCGCCATCCCCCCCGTCGCTTCACGGAAATCGTCAGTAGAGAATGATGACGAGCCCGTGTTTGTCCCAGACGATCCTGCCGGGGTTGCCGTCGGCGTCGGTGCCCGGCACAATCATCGCCGTGGGCGCCCAGCCTACGCCCTTGCGGTGTTCCGCGGACCGGAGCGTGAGTACGTGGCCGTTGAGGTTGACGCGGCTCGCCGCGCCGAGCGCGAGGTCGCCGATCGTGATGTCCTGCGTCAGGTACAGGACGCCGCCCTCCGAGACGTCGAACGCCGCGCGCCGGTAGTCGGCGGCCGCGTCGGCACACAGGTTGGTGACCGGCAGATCGACACCGCCCGTGCCGCTGGCGCCGGTATGCAGGGTGGAGTTGCTGTTCCGCACGTACACGGTGCCGGCGTTGGCGGCTGCACCGGCAGACTGCAGGTAGACGGTGCCCGCCGGCGCGGCCGGGATGCCGCCAATGGTGGCAAGCTGCGTGCCGCCACAGGCGCTGATCCTGCCCGTGAAGGCGGCGAAGTCGGTCGCCCGAGACTGCTTCACGGCAACACGTCCGCCGCAGCCGACGCTCACGTACGCGCCGTGCGCATGCACCCACCCCGAACCCGTGAGCGCGCCGCAGGCGAGCAGAATGGAGCCGCCGGTGCAATGCGAGTAGGCACCGTACTCGCCATCGACGTCGATCTCACCGGCGATGGCGGCGGCGCCGCCGACTTCCAACCGCACGCGCCCGCCGGCTGTGCTGTAATAGTAGCCGCCGGAACCAAGCAACGTCGGCGTGAAGACCGATCCGTAGGACGGCGCGGCGCCCGAAAGAAAACGCGCGCCGTGGCTCCCGCCGTGGTCCGTAGCGACGCTCTTGCCCGGACCACAGGCGCCGTTATAGCCCTTGCCCTTCGCCGTCACCAAGCCGCCGGACTCGACGACAAGGTCGCCGGCGACCGTCGCGTAAACGCCATAGCCCAAGTCGGAATTGCCGTTCTTCGTGTGTGTCCAAGTGCCGCCCGAGCGCACGTAGGCGTTGCCATCCACCTGAATGGGGGCTATGGTCGTCTGCTGGCAGAGTGTGCCGCCCCGCACAATATCGAGCCATTCGACGATGCGGAGCGTGTTCGTGCCAGTGAACGTGACGGCGCCCGGAATCTCCAGATCCAGCACGGTTGCCGCAACGTTGAGATCGATGGTGGCTGCCGAGCTCACGACGACGCGCGTGTTTGCGTCGGGGACGCTCCCCGCTGACCAGTTTCCGGCCGTGGACCACTTCTTGTCCTTCGCGCCCGTCCAGGTGTTTCCCGTCACGTTGAACAGCCAGTTGGAGTTGCCGTCCGCGTCCACGGAGGGCGCGAGCGTCTGCGCCAACCTGCCGCCGGACGCATCCGAGTCGGAGACGGTCACGCCCGAACACGTGGTCTTGCCGGTGAGGTTGAGGCGCCAGGCCGTGCCGGGCGCGGAGCTCGCGAGCGTGAGGCCGCAGACGCCGTCGATTTCGCCGTCGAGAACGAACTCCCCGACCGAAAGGGTCTTCCCCGCCGCGAACGCGACCGCAAAGGCGGAGTCCAGGTTGGAGCAGGTGAACCGGTCGGTGGAGAATCCACCCGCAAACGCCAGCGCGCGCACCGAACCGCCGCCGCAGACGAGCGCATGGAGAGACTGGCCGTTGAAGTCCACGCTCCCGGCGCAATCGGAAAGAACCACCGTCGACAACGCGCACGTGAAGCCCTTGACCGTGACGGCGCCGCTGATGTTCAGCGTCTCCGCGCCGGAGCAGACAAGGGCGCCAAGACAGTCGACTCCGTTGGTGACCGTCAGCGAGAAGCCCGCGAGGGACAGCCGCGCGCCCACCGCGACTTTCAGCCGGTTGAGGACGACGGCTTTGCCGAGTTCCGGCATCGTCGCGACAACGGGAATCTCGACCACGTCGGTGTCGCGCGGAACACGGCCACGGTTCCAGTTCGCGGGATCCGTCCAGTTGGAATTCGCCGCACCGGTCCAGACGATGGTTTCGCCGGGCATCACGGTCATGAAGTCCCAGTTGTCGTTGTTGCCGGAGTCCACACTGGTCTGGTCCGCCACGACCTTCATGCCATAGTCGGCGTTGGAATCCATGACATCGACATAGGCGACGCCGACTGCGGCGCCGGTCATGAGGTTGAGTCCCCATGGGACGCCCGACGCGTTTCCGCGCAGATAGACCGGCGCGCCAGCTTCGCCGGCCATTTCGAACGCGCCGGCGGCATCGACGACCGTCAGGGTGTCGTCCACCCCCCCGAACCGGACGGTCTTGCCGGGCGCGGCGCACCTGAGGCACATGAAGACGTTCGTGCCGGTCACGCGGCAGGCGACGTTCGAATCGGTGAGGACCACCGTGCCGGCAGCCGCGTTTCCGGTGGCGGCCTCGCCCAGCACCGTGGCGCCCTGCCAGACGGACGCGTTCGCGAAACTGCGGCGCACGGAAAGCGCCGCGTCGTTGCGGACGCGCAGCAGCGCGCCGTTGGTGACGACGACGGCGCCGACCTCGGCAGGATCCATCGCGCTCGTGAAGTCCGTGAAACCGTCGGGCTCGGCCGAGACGGGGGCGTCGAGAATCAGCGTGCCGTCGTTTTCCGCCTCGCCCCCCTTGCGCAGGTAGACCGTGCCGGTGCCCGCGGAACTGCCCGCGCCGCTCACCGTCGCCGTTCCGCCCTTCGCCTCGATAATGCCAAGGTACTCGCCGAAGTCGGCGCCCGCCCCGGTGAGCGTGATTGCGACGCGTCCGCCGCCGCCGGCCGCATACTGATTGTTGTTGTTGGCGCCGCCGTTGGCGCGGATGACGCCGGTCGCCGCCCCCTCGAGCGTGCCGGTTTCGAGCCAGAGCGAACCGCCCGCGCCGGAGTAGTTTCCGCTTGCGCCGTTCGCGGTGACCGTGCCGTCGATGATCGTCTTGCCCGCAATCACGAAGTGCGCCGCGCCGCCGCCCGCCGACGTGTTGCCGCCGGAGCCGTGCATCGCCGGCCGCGACACCGAGCCGTACGCCTTCACCGAGCCGACGTCGCGCGCCGTGCCGCCGTGCGTGCCGCCGCGCGTCAACTTGCCCGCGTCGGCCGGCTGGCCGGGGCCGAATGTCGCCGTGTAGCCGCGCCCGTCGAGGTTGACCGAGGCACCCTCCTCGATGGTGAGCCCGGCGGCGGCGAGGTTGGCACGGTAGCCGTATGTGTCGGCGGAGTCGCCGCTGAAGTGGTTCAGCGTCACGCCCGGGCGGAGGCGCACCTTGGCGGTGACGGCGAAGTCCTTGTTGATCGTGAACGGCACGCCCTTCTCGATGACGATCTCGTCGGCGGCGCCAAGGGCCGTCGAGAGGGTCGAGCCCGGCTTGTCCGCGCGCAGCGTCATGTTGGTGAAGACATAGCCGTTTGGCACTTCGAAATCGCCGCCCAGGAAACACAGATAGTTGTTGTTGGCGCCCAGCGAGACGAACTCGTCGGCGCGCACCGAGACTCCCGGACCAATCCCCAGGAACACACAGTTGGTTAGTTCGATCCGCGCAAAACCGAAGTCCTCGGATGTGTTGGAGAGCGGTGTGTAAAAGCCATACGTGCCACTGGCGTTCCCATAGCCCATCAGCCGCAGCACACCGCCACGCGCCTTGTCGGCCGGCGTCTCGAGGTAGATCGTGCCCGCGCGGCCGGTGCTGTTGCCCGTTCCGCTGATGGCGGAGATCGTCCCCGTATAGCCGCGCAGGTCGTTGCCCGCGCCGGTGACGATCAACGCGACGCGCCCGCCCGACGCCGTGCTCGTCGAACTCGCCTTGACTTCGCCGGCGCCGATGACGGCCTTCGCCGTCAGGTAGACGGATCCGCCGGCGCCGCCGAGGCCCCAGTTGCCAGGGAGGGCGCAGGCGTCGAACGAACCGTTGATTGTGAGCGTTTCACCGACGGAAATCTGAATCGCGCCGGCGCCGCCGCCGTGGTTGCCTCCCGAGCCGATCGTGACCGGCGCGCGGACGAGGCCGTAGGATTTGTCGGGATACGCCCATGAGTCCGGCGAGTATTGACCGCCGTTTCCACCATGGCTGCCGCCGTTGTTGCTGCTGCCCGTTCCGGGACCCGCACTCCCGGCGAAGCCCGACTTCGCGACGACGGCCGCGCCCGCGGCAAGGGTGAAGTCGCCGCCGGCGCGGGCGATGAGGCGGTAGACGCCCTCGCCGTTCTTCCAGCCGGGATGCGCGCTTGAAAGCGACGGCGTGTCGGCCGGTTTCCAGCTTCCGCTCGCGATGGACACGTTCCCCGTGACGACCAGCTCGCGGCGCAAGCCGTCGGCGGAAAGCAGTCCCTTGACCCCGGTCACGACGTTGGAGTAGACCGGACCGGTGTAGAAGGTGACGGCGTTCGTGTAGCCGTTCTGCAGCCAGTTCGCGATCCACGCGTCGTCGATATTCCAATCGCAGGCGCGCTGGGAATTGGGCGACTCGTCCCCTTCCGCCGCCATTCCGTCGAAGACGATCGTGTCGCCGCTGAGCGGCGCTTCAGCCGACGGTTCGGCGTCCAGCGAGGCCGTGTCGCTCCAGTTGGATGCCTCGGCCGCGCTGGCGCTCGTGCCGCCGCGCCAGTACTTTGTGACGAGTGTGCGGGTGTGCGCCGTCAGCGCGACGGGCGCCGTCACCGTGAAGGAAACCGTGTTGCCGTCGGCGACCGCACCCGCCGGTGCACCAGTCCAGCCCCTGAGCGCCATGCCGGCGGGCACCTGGACGGTGACGGTGCGGGATTCGCCGCGCTCGACCCAGAACTCGAAGGACGACGCGAAGTCGACGCCGTTCGTGGAAACAGTCGCGCCGTCCTCCCCCGAAACGGAGACGCGGAAGTAATGGCGGCCTCCCTCGTATTGGTAGTCGTCGGGCGGGCTGTTGCCGAAGAAGCGGATGCCGTCGATCATGGCGTTGAAGGCGATCTCATCGCCGCCGAGGGCGCGGTTGTAGACGCGCACCGCGTAATAGGCGCCGCGGAACGCCATGTCGGCGCGGGCCAGTTCGCCGCCCACGATGGTGTTGGGGCCCGCCGCCAAGGCGGCGCCGATCGTCCCCGTACGTGTCGCCGCGGAGACGCCGTTCGTGTAGAGCGTCTGCGACGAGGGCGTGGTGACAAGTGTCACGGTGGACGTGGCCCCGGCGGCGAGTTTCGCGCCGGGGTACCAGTCGGGGTTGCCGTTGTAGTAACAGCGGATGCGGGCGTCGGAATAGCATTCGATGTTGAAGTTCTGCGCGCTGGAATAGTTGCCGAGGAGCGTGCGGCGCACGTTGACGGCATCGGGCTTCAGGACCAGCTCGACCGTGAACGTCTTCGTGGCGACGTTCGTCGAGAAAGCGGCGCCGAGCGTCACAGGCTGTCCGTTGGCGGCGTTGGTCCAGCAAGTGCCGTCCGCCCATACGGCGCCCGCGCCGAGGGCGCCGTCGCCGAGCGTGCCGGCGAGGTCCTTCCATGCCGTAGCGCCGGGATCATGGGTGCCGGTACCGGCGTTGTCGATGCCGTCGTAGTGCCCCACGAGCCCGCTCTGCACGTAGCTCGACGCGTCGGGCGTGTCGGCGGCGACGGCAAGCGGGAGAGACAGGGAGACACAGGCAAGTATCGTCTTCGCGAGAGGTTTGAACATGGCTACAGCCCTCCTTTGCGGCATTTCAGTTACAGACAGATACTCGGTTTTCCCGATCGGCCGGTTGCACGAAGGAATCCAGTCCCGCCCCAGATCGTGAGATTAAAGTATCACAGCCTGCAGCCGGTGTCCACACGCCCTAGCGGAGATAGAGGAGCATGCCGACGGGGCCCCAGAC
>CAYVKQ010000052.1:0-13617 GCA_964451945.1 uncultured Lentisphaerales bacterium | reverse complement strand
ACTGACGTTCGCCGACCGTCAGAACAACGTCATCACGCGAACGCTTGTGGCCAAGAAGCGACATCCTGAGTTCAGGCCCAATTATCCTGATCTCACCGTTGGTCTATTGGATTCCGACGTGCCGACGAACCAGATCAGCTTTGCAGCGGTGCTGCCCGATGACTACGCTAATTACATCCAAAACGGGGCGCGCCTTCCTGCGATACGCCTTGACCAGGAGGAGAAGGCGCTGGTCGGAGACGTACGGTATGTGACGTCGGTCGGCTCCACGTTTAGCTCAGCTTGCATAATATCCGTTGGTGTGGAACGCCTCGCCTTCTTTGAGGAAATTGTCAAATACGACTCGGGAAATCCTGCATTCATCGTTCTCGGTGGGCAGCCTGTCTTGCTGACGCTCTGGAGTTACGGGATGGCCGGTTCCGGCACGTCGGTGACCGCCTTCAAGGCCGCCATCAACCAGTTGATGTCCGATCTCGGCGGCGGCTATCAGTTGACGGAAACTGATTTGTCCGCATTTGTGCAAATCCCATGATCCGCCTGCATCTGATGTGTTTTTGAATTACGAGGGCAAAGGATACGTCATGAATTACAAGCTGAAGCTGTGTTTTGCTCTATCTGTGTGCGTGCTGTTGTCTTCAGAAACAAATGGAACCACCGTTGTCTGGCCTGCGATTGGGCTTGCTTCGTGGAGTGACGGTGCACACGTTTATTACGATATCGGATCACCCGTGTCTGTCTATGGCGGGGACGGTTGGTATTATTGGATTGTGAGCGAGGTCTTAGATGTGAACAGTTTTGGGGCAACGCTTCAAGCTGTTGATGGCACTGTTGGAAACGGCCATATCTGGTTTGAGACGCAATATGGGGCGAGTATAAATGATGCGGCAGTGGCAGGCGGGAATTTTTTCGTGAATATGGATACGCTGGAATTTAGCTCCCTTGAGATGATTCTTAACCAAGTGTTTTATCTAGGCGTACGGCTTGAATATGACCCGCTTGTCGGCACTTACGCTTACGGCTGGGCCGCATTGCTCTGGAATGGCACGGAACTGACGCTCGATGGCAGCGCGGCGGAGACGACCGGTGTGGGCATCTACGCAGGCACGTATGAGGCGATCCCCGAACCGTCGGTGGCGGCGCTGCTCCTCGCCGGCGGCGCCGCGCTCCTCCTGCGCCGGAAGGAGGCGCGGCGCGGTGTGCCGGAGACGCGGCCATGACGACAGCCGGCAGCGCCCTCTCGGACGCCGCGCTGGCGACCGACAGCCGCAGCGCGGGGAAGAACCCGACCAACGTCCTGCCGCTCTTCGAGAACTACCTCGCCAGCGGGGCCAACGGCGTCTTCATCCGCAACACCAACTGTTGGGCCGTCGATCTTGACCTCACCTGCTGCGGCCCGTGGAACAGCTACCTGGGCAAGAAGATGGCCGGCACACTCATCAGCCCACGGCATGTCCTCTTCGCTGCGCACTACGATCAGATACCGACCCCCTCCAGCCAGCGGCCAACGCAACGCTGGCCGCTGGCTGGAGGGTGCGCGAACCGTCTCGCGGGAGTCTCTTGAAAGGAGAACGCACATGACGAAACGGATGATTGATGTGAGGGACTTCGGAGCCGTGGGCGACGGGCGGAGCGATGCAACGGCGGCCATCCAACAGGCGTTGGACGCGGCGGCAGCCCCGCAGGCGGCCGTGCATGTGCCGGGCGGCGTCTATGCCTGCTCTTTGCTGCGGGTGCCGCCGCGGGTGGAACTTCGCGGCGATGTCGGCTGGAGCTACCGCGACCCGGGCGGTTCGGTACTGCGGCTGGCCGACGCCGGCGCATCCTGCCTGCTCAACCTGACCGGCGCGGTCGGCGCAACCGTGACGGGGCTCTCCCTGGAGGGCGGGGAACTGGGCGCGGAGGTCCACGGCATCCTTGTCGACAAGTCCGACTACGGTCAAGAGGACACGATCCGGATCGAGCGCTGCCGCATTGCCCGCTTCAGCGGGGATGGCATCCGGCTGCGCCGCATTTTCGCTTTCTTCGTCCGGCAGTGCATGTCGATCCACAACCGGGGCGACGGCCTGTGGATGCGCGGCTGGGATGCGCTCATCGCGGACAACTGCTTTTCCGGCAACGGGAAATGCGGGTTCGGCGCCTACGAGGAGAACGCCTCGGTCACACTCACGGGAAACCGGATCGAGTGGAACCGGACCGCCGGCATCCTGATCCAGGGAGGCACGCACTACAACATCACCGGCAACTACATCGACCGCTCCGGCGGTCCCGGCCTCTGGATCCGGCCGCGCGGCGCGATCGCGCCGACCGTCATCGCCGCGACGGGCAACCTGATCTACCGCAGCGGCAAGCCGGAGTGGTGCCCGGCGGACGAGCCGCATGCCTCATCCCAGGTCTTCTTTGACGGTGCGCGGGGACTCACGTTCTGCGGCAACACACTCAATGCCGGCCTGGATGATCACGCCAAGGGGGAAGTGTCGCCGCGCTACGGCATCGTCTGCCGCGGTCTGCAAAGCTGCGTGATCAAGGACAACGTCCTGCACGGCGGTGCGATCGGACGTCTGGTCGAGGATCTGGGCGGCCATGGCGAGGGCGTGGTTCTCCGCGACAACGTGGGCTCGCGCTTCATCCCCGGACAGACGCCGCTGGCATCCCTGAACGCCGTGCTCGCCGAGCCGGCGTGGTGAGAAGCAGCATCGCGTAGCGCCGTCGGGATTCAGGACGTCATTCGGTGACCTCTTCGCTGTAGAGCCGGGCGAGGTACTCCTCGACCCGGATCGCGGGCGCGGTGCCCCTCGGGTGGACCCGCGGCTCCACCCGCTCCAGTTTGGCCGGGCTCACCCAGAATTCCGGCTGGCCGAGCGAGACGGCGATCGAGCGCACGTGCCCCATCATCCGGTCCAGGTCGGCCTGATAGCGGTGCAGGTAGTAGGCGGCCGTCCCGGTGGTGCGCCGCTCGCGCGCCGCCTCGGCGAACGCGTGCTTGGCATGGGCGCTGAGGGCGCTGAAGCGGTCGCGGGCCTCGAGCAGGCGCGGCGCCATCGTCTGAAAGGGCGCGCCGTCGGGGTTCAGGCAGCGCTCAAGCAGCAGCAGCACCCGCTGCGCGGCGCAGAAGAGGTCGAACCACTCGGCGAAAATGGCCTCGGGGATGTCGGCCGGACGGTGGCGGCGCAGGTCGGTCGTGTCGGCGAGGGCGGTCTGGTAGTCGCCAATCCGTTCGATGTCCTTCATGCAGCGGTCTAGGTGCTGGACGAAAATCGTCTGGCGGTCGGAGAGGGCGTAGCCGGTGAGCCGATCCAGATACCCGCCGACCGCCATCCGGATTTCGTCGATGACCGCCTCGTTGGCGTCGAGGGCGCGCCGCAGGCCGGCACGGTGTCGCAGCATCAGCTCGCCGTTGATCACCATGTTCCGTCCGCAGAGCTTGGCCATGCGCCGGATTTCGAGGATCGTGGCGTAGATGGCCCGCTCCGGCCGGCTGAGCAACTCCGGGTTCAGATGGCTGGGCTCGGGCAGCGGCGCCGCTGGCGAGACCAGTTTCCGCAGGATGCGGGCGAGGAAACCCGTCGCCAGCAGCAGCGGCAGCGCCGCCGCGACCATCATCAGCAGGTGCAGGTTGGCCGCCTGCCGCAACGGTTCGGGCGACGACCACGCCACGGCGGCGCGGAAGAGTGGATAGAACGCCAAGGCCAGCGCCACGTTGAAGAGGTTGAACAACAGGTGACCCGCCGCCGTGCGGCGGGCCTCGCAGTTCATTGGAAGACTCGCCAGCAGGGCGACGACGCAGGTGCCGATGTGCGCCCCGGCGACGATGGGGAAGAAATCGTCAAAGGAGGCGAGCAATCCCGCGCGGATGAGGGTGAAGCAGAGACCGATCATCGCGCCGCTGCTGGTGAGCAGGGCGGTCAGCAGGGCCGAGAGGCCGATGCCGGCGATGCGGGCGCCCCAGGTGTCGCCGCGGATACGGGCGAGCCAGGGGGCCATTGTCCCGCGGTGCGGCGCAAGCGCGTCGCCGACGGTCGCCATGCCCAGGAAGATCAGCCCGAACCCCAGCAGAGCAAGCCCGGCCTGCTTCAGCCGCGCGTCGCGGAGGCAGGCGCGCGCCAGAAAGCCAACGGCGATGGCCGCCCAGCAGGCGTGGCGGATGTCGAACGCGAGCAGCTGCATTGACAACGCGGTGCCGATGTTCGCCCCGAAAATCGGCGCGAGCGCCGCGGACAGCGGGAGCAGCCCGGCGTTGACGAACCCGACCGTCATCGTGGTGGCGGCCCCGCTGTGGGCAAGAAAACCCAGCACCGTGCCCAGCAGCAGGCCGCGCCACGGACCCGTCGCGGAACGCGCCAGCACGGTGTGCAGCGCCGGACCCGCCGCCGCGCGGAGACCGCCGGTCATCACCTGCATGCCGAAGATGAACAGGCTCAGCCCGCCGATCATCCGGAAAATGTCCGCAAGCATTCTCCGCCTCCCCTCCCTCTTTTCCCTCTGGTCGCGTCCCCAACGGCCAAGGCCACTCATGAACAGACTGATGCGCCTCATTGAGCCACAGGTCATGACAAAAAGCAACCCCAAAGGCGATTCCCGTTCTTGCCTTGCGGGCGCTGCACTGGTATGTTTTCCTGACTGACTGCGCCGTGAGGGGCGGCGGGGTTACGGCAGCCGCTTTGCCAAAATACGTTCCATGTTCGCGGCGAGCACCGGCAGCAGGTCGTTGTCGGGGACGGGCTGCGACAAGAGGTGGCCGAGTTCCCAAGCCTGGCCATGGGCGCCGCCGCCGTCGCTGCCGAACACCACGCGGTCGAAACCGACCTGCGCGAAGGTCTCGGGCCAGGGATAGCCGGTGGTGAACGAACCGCAGAATTCGAGGTGGACATTGGGGTAGCGCCGCGCGAGGGCGATCGCTTCGATGCGTCCGTCGGTGCCGCCGCCGGAGTGGCCAAGCAGGATTTGGGCGTTGGGATGGGCGCGCGCCACCGACTCCAGCATCCGCGGACTGTTGTAGCGGTCGTCCCATGTGTGGTAGAGGACCGGCAGCCGGTGCGCGTCGGCGTAGCGCAGCGCCGGTCCGTAGCCGGGATCCTCCACGTTGATCTTCCAGTAGGAGGCGAGGATCTTGAAGCCGGCGTGAAACCCGTCGCCAAAGAGCGCATCGAACTCCGGCACCAGCGCGTCGGCGAAGCGGGGGTTGAAGCAGACGTACCCCGAGAACCGGTCGCGGAAGGGTGCGAGTTCAGCGGCCGCTTGCCGTGCCCCCGCAAGCGCATCGCCGAAGAGCGCCTCTTCGGGCGAAACGATGATCCGCCCGATCCCGAGCCCGTCCATCTGCCGGATCGTCTCGCGCGCCGTTTCGGCGATGTCGGTGCCGGTCAGGTACCAGCCACGGTTGGAGGCGCCGATGTGCCCGTGGGCATCGAGAATGCGCGTTCCTGCCGGACGGCCGGCGCGCACGCGGTCCCAGACGGGTTTGTCGGCGCGGCCGCCGGCGACGGTGAACCCGGCGGGAGGAAGGCCGAGCAGCCGCTCGATATTGCCGTGGGCGATGGCCTGCCGCTCGGCGTCGCTGATGTCGGCGTGCGCCAGGGCGGCGATGGCGGCGCCGTAGTGGGTCTTGAGGCCGGTGCCGAAGAAGACGCGCCCGGCGCCGAAGGTCCGCACCAGCAGCTCGATGGTGCTGCGCATGTGCAGCCAGGAAATCTCGGCGTGGATGTTGGGGCGGCGGCGCATGGCGTCGAGCACCGAACCGAAACCCATCCACATTTTCTTGCGGCAGATGAAGGCGATCTGCGGCAGGCGTCCGGCCAGATCGACCAGATCGCGGTAGTCGAGCTCGCCGTTCGGGTTCTCGGTCGTGTCCCAGAAGACGACCGGACGGAACGGTTCGAGCTCGGCCAGCACCGGCTCCAGATGGGAGAGCGGGTGGCGGCAGACCGCGGGAAACGCCGCCAGGGCGCGGGTCGCGCCCGCCGCGAGCTGCTCGCGCAAAAACGGCAGGGCGCCCTGCTCGCAATGCGTGGCCGGGTTGATGGTGAAGACCGGGACGAGCCGTCCCGCGGCGGACGGCTCGGCCGCGAGCGCCTGCAGCAGCGCGCGGTTGCCGACCAGCGGGTTCATCTCGCGGCCGTGCACGTGGGTCGTCAGGCAGCGCTCGATGCCGAGGTAGTCCATGTGCGCCAGCAGGTCGCGCGCGTCGGGATGGCGCGGCGCCCGCACCGCCGCATTGCCGAAATCGCCGTTGAGATCGAAAAGAGGGAGATCTTTCATCGTGTTTCCCTGTGAAGGTTAGAACCTGAGAACAACCTCGGCCGTTCCCTTGAAATCGGCGATGGCGACCGTCTCGGTCACGGGATCGTAGGCGCCGCCGCCGGCCGCCGCCGCCCCGCGCCCCTCGGGATGGGGAAGGCGCACGGCCACCCGCCTGGGCCGGCGCGCGCCGGGACAGGAGACCGTCGCGCGGATAACGCCGCGCCGCAGGTCCGATTGGGCGCGGAAGGTGATTTTCCCGAAGGCGCTGGCCACCTTCTCAAGGACGATCGATTCGCCATCCGCCAGCCAGCGCCGCGGAATCCCCTTGAGCAGCGAAAGAGTGTCGCCCTCCTCCTTCCAGAGCATCCAGCGCGTCTGCATCAGGAACCACCCCTCTTCGTGGGTCTTGTGCTGGCTGGCGAAGAAGTAGTGCTCCCAGAAGGTGTAGGTCTGGCGGTCCTGGAGCGCCGTGAGCTGGTTGTAGTAGGTCTTCAGGAAGGCCTTGACCTCGCCGCGCATGAGGTGGGCGTAGTCGTGGCGGCAGTAGTAGGGCTGGCTCAGGCCGGCGTTGGCCACCGTGAAGAGGACCTGGTGCGAGCGCAGCAGGAATTCGGCCGCCGGTTCGCGGGGGTCGAGCACCTCGCCGAGGATCAGGTAGAGGGCGCCGATCAGCGAGTCGCGGCCGCCGAAGGCGCCATGCGTGAACCACTGGCCGCCCTCGGCGTAGAGCGACACCGGCCCGCGGTGCTCGGCCCACGGCGGCGCCGTGGGAACCCAGGAACCGTCGCCCGCCGGCACCACCGGCGAGCGCGCGACCGCCCCGAAAAAGGCGGTGCGGATGTCGTCGCGGAAAGCGGCCGCCTCCTGCGCCAGGCGGCGCGCCTCCGCCGGCGCCACGCGGGTCAGCAGTTCCGCCGCGCGCTGCACGCCGATGCAGGAGAGGGCGTTGAGCATGAAGGAGTGATAGAAGTCCTGCGGGTCGGCGACCTTGCCGTCCTGCAGGCCGTAGCCGCGGCCGCGCAGCTCGGGACGTTGGTTGCGCGCGCGCCATTGCAGAAGGTAGTCGCACGCCTTGAGCACGCGCGGCTTCACCCGCGCCGCCCAGCGGTCGTCGCGCGTCAGCCGGTAGTGCTCGCCCATGGTCCAGAGAACGGGGCCGGTCTCGAGCTGGTAGCCGCCGAAGTTCTGCATGAAGCCGTCGGGGCGCTGGCGCGCGAGGAAAAAGTCGATCGCCCGCTCCGCCAGCTTGTGCCAGCCCATGGCGTCGAAGAACTGGATGATCGGCGAACTCTCCGAGCCGATGGGCGTGTACCAGCCGACGGTGGCCAGGGCGGGTCCGCCCCGGCCGCGGCCGATGGTGGCGAGGTCGAGGTGGAGCAAGCCGGCGCGGATGCGCTCGTCGATCGCGCGCTCGGGAACATGGATGCGCGCACCGGCATCGAGCTTGCGACGCCAGAAGCGCCGGCACGCCTCGCGGTGGTCCGCGAAGTCGAGACGCGCCAGGACGCGCGCCCGCGCCGGAGGCAGCGGCTGGTGCGGCACCCGCAGATCGAACACCGTCGCGCCGCCGGGCGGGACCAGCACCGCCGTCTCGTTCTGCGGCAGGGGGCGCCCGTCGAGCAGGGTCACGCAGAAGACCCGCTTCGCGTCGGGCAGCGTGGAGAATCCGGTTGCACCGTCGAAGTCCTGTGCGGCGACGCCATGCAGGGTCGGCGCCTTGAACCAGGCGTAGCGCGGCACGGAGCCGCGGTTGACCGCCTCGACACGGACGCAGCAGACGACATCCTCCTCGCGTCCGTCGGTTTCGGCCGCGACCAGCGGCCGGAGCGCTGCAGCCTCTTCGGGCGTGGCCATCTGGCCGTGCATGTGGAGATAGGCGGCGCGCCAGTCGGTGCCGCGGACGCGGCCGGGAGCGAGCGGACCGCGCTCCAGAGTGGCGAAGGCGGTCAGGTGGTAGACGATGTCGTCCTCGCGCTGCTCGGCGCACAGGATCGGCAGGCACCCCTCCTCCAGGCGGCGCGTGATCGCCACGCGGCACGACGCGCCCGGCCCGAGCCAGAAGGTCATGTCGCGTTTGCTGTTTGCGACCTGCGGCACGGCGGCGACAAGGCTGTGATGGCAGCACTGGATGTTCCAGCAGCAGCCGAAGCTTTCGCTGTGGACCATGCGGAAGATGCGCATGTCGCGCCCCAGTCCGAGCCAGGTGGGGCAGACCAGGTCGCGGTTGCGCGCCGCGGCCGCCTCGAACCGCTCCTCGGGCTCGTCGGCGATCCGCTGCCCCTGCGAACGGAGGCTGCGCGCGCGGATGTCGCGGACCACGGCGGCATAGTCGCGCGGATCGCCGGCCGGCAGCACGGCCGCGCCGTATTCGGGAATCCAGACCGGGTGCGCGGACGAGACGTCGCGCAGGAAAAACGTGAAATCACCGGACGGGGCGCGCACCGTGACGCAGGTCGCGTGGGCACCGGCGCCGCAGCGCGCGTCGGCCACGCGCACCTCGAGCCGCGCCCGCGCACCCGGCCTGAACTGCGCGCCGTTGCCTTCGACCCGTCCCGCGTTCCGGGGCAGCGCGAGCCCCGCCAGCCGCCCCTCGGCCAGCGCCACATCCGCCCGTGACGGCGTCCGTTCCCACACCACCGCGATCCGCGTCTCCCGCTGCATGATCCGCTCCTTCCGTTGTGACGACGCCTTGTGCACGTACGTTTTGTCATTATGGCACGGCGCACCGCGCCGTCCAGTGAGAAACGCCCGATCAGAAACGCCGGAGATGCGCGTCGCCGGAGTAGACGGCTTCCTCGCGGCCGTCGGGCAGCCGCAGACGCAGCGCGCCGTCGGCGTAGACGCCGTCGGCAACGCCGGTGAGCGGTTCGCCGGACACGCGGTCGATCGTCACCGTGCGCCCGGCGAGCGCGTCGCAGGCGCGCAGCCGCGGCAGAAACGGCGCCAGCCCCTCCCGCTGCCACTGGTCAACATCGGTCTCCAGACGCAGCAGCAGCGCGGCCAGCAGGCCGGGCCGCGAAACGACGCCCCCGCCGGCCAGCCGGAGCGAGGTCGCCGTCCGCCGCAGATCGGGCGGGAAATCCCGCGCCGTGAAATTGACGTTGAGGCCGATGCCCACGATCACGTGGTGCACGCCGTCGGTCTCGGCCTCCAGCTCGCACAGGATGCCGCAGAGTTTCTTGCCGCCGGCCCAGATGTCGTTCGGCCACTTGACCGCGGGCGGCGACGCCACGGGAAGGTGCGGCGCGACGGCGTCGGCGACGGCCAGGCCCGCGACGAGCGGCAGGCTGGTCACCCGCGCCACCTCGACCCGCGGCCGCAGCAGGATCGAGCAGTAGAGGCCGACGCCGGGCGGCGAGTGCCAGCCCCGCGCCATCCGCCCGCGGCCGGCGCCCTGCTGCTCGGCAACCACCACCGTCCCCTCGGGCGCCCCCCGCGCCGCGAGCTTCGCCAGGACCGCGTTGGTCGAGTCGGCCCGGTCGAGGTAGTGGTAGGTCCGCCCGAGGAGACGGGTCTGCAGGCGCGGCACCACCTCGGTGGGAACGGCGGCGTTGGGCACGGCCGCGAGGCGGTAGCCCGACCGATTGCGTGCCTCGATGGTGTAGCCATGCGCGCGCAACGCCACGATCTGTTTCCACACCGCCGTCCGAGAAACGCCCAGGTGCGCCGCCACCGCTTGGCCGGAGAGCGCGCCGTCGTGCCCGCGCAACAGGGCGAGCACACGATCGGCGGGTGTGGAAGCGGCGAATTGGACGTCGTGAAGTTTTGCGGTCATGAGTCAAGTGTAGCGGAGTCTTGAGCCGGGTCAATGCGAAAAGGTCACCACCGGTACTCGGCCAGGAGGTAGCACTGGCGGCCCGCTTCGGGCTGGCCGACGTAGACCTCGAAATCGCCGTCGAGGAGGTTGGCGACGCCCACCGTCCAGGTCAGCCCCGGCACCCGCGACGGTTGCCAGCGCGCTTCGGCGCCAATGAGCCAGCGCCGGTCGCCCCGGCGTCGCAACGGGTTGTCGGCCATCTCCTGCACCCGCTGCCACAGCCGCGCCTCCCACCCCGGCGCCGCGCGCCAGACCCAGTCGGTCCGCAGGTCGCGCCGCACGGAATCCATCAGGTAGCGGCTGGCGTAGTAGGGGGTGTCGCACGATTGCTCCTGGAACAGGCCGGAGAGGCTCAGCGCGTGCCGGCGCCCGAGGTCGAGGCGGCCCGCGTACGCGAGCCCGACCCGCCACACCTCGTCGAGGTTGACGGCCCGGTACGTGGTGTCGCCGCGTTCGAGCAGCAGCCAATCGACCGCGTTGCGCGCGTGTTCGGCGAAGCCGGCCAGCGACGCCTCCGCGCCGGGCCAGGTTCCCCGCCATCCCGCCTCCGCGGTGCGCGTCTGCTGCCGTTCCAACCCGCTGTTGCCAAGCGACGTGGGATTGTTGTACTGGTATTCGGTGTAGGAGGGCTGCCGCAGCGCCTCGCTATAGTTGGCAAACACGGTGTGGCGGTCGTTCGCGCGGACTTCGGCGCCCAGCGCCGGCAGCCACCCCGGACGGTCGTCGTCGAAGCCCTCGAACGCGCCGCCGGCCGTCAGCGACACCGCGCCCCATGTCCAGGCCGGCAGCGCCGCGAGGGAGAGCGAATTCCGTGCGTGATCCCCCAGTGCGCGGCTGCGCAGCCATTCGCCGGTCCAGTCGCCGCGCAGGTGCAGCGCCAGCGACTCGCCGCAGGAGCGCGCCCGTTCGGCATGCAGCGAAAGCACGGTGCTGCGGTGGCGGTTGGGTGCCCCCCCCGCCTTGCCGCTGTACCAGTAGGTGTCGCGCGCGCGGGTGAAGGCGGCCGACACGCGGTCGAACGCGCGGTCGGCGCGGCTGCCGCGCCCGTACGACGCCAGCAGCAGCGTCTGCGCGAGCTCTTCCTCGGACGGCAGGTTGCGCGGCGTGCCGTAGAAACCGCGCGCACCGAAGGCGCGGCTGGCGCTGGCGGCAAGCAGGTCGATGGCGCCGTCGCCCGACAGCAGCCACTGGGCGCGCCCCCCGAAGCGCTGACGCCGCAGGTCGTTGTCGGGGAGGCCGTCGATGCGCGCGGCGGCGTCGGCGCCGGCGAAGAACGAAACGCCGGGAACGCCGGACCCGGGCATCCCCGGCGAGATCCCCTGCTGCACCAGACCGCGGCGCTGCCGCGGACCGATGCCGGCGGCGAGACGCCCCGCCGTCTCGAGCGGCGCGAGATCGGCCGCGACGGCGCCGGAAGGGTGGGCCGACGAACGGGCGAAGCGGTCGATCCCGGTGACGACCGCCGGCGCCGCCAGGTAGTCGCCGGGGAGGTCGAGATCGCCCTGGAAGTGCTCGGTCTGCGGATTCCGGAGGGCGATTCCCTGCAACAGCAACCCGCTGGTCTGAAAGCTCCCGCCGCGCACGCTCACGTCGCGCTGGGCACCGTGCGTCCCCTGCCCGCGCAACGAGACGTGCGGCAACGCGTCGAACAGCGCCGCACCATCCCACCCTTCGGCCGCCCACTCCGATTCGTGCGCCAGCCGGGACGCCTCGACCAGGATCGGGGCGCCGTTGGTGAGGGCGTTCGTTGCCGTGTCCCCGGCCGCCGCGAGCGGCAACGTCCACCACAAACAGGCCGTGGCGGCGGCACGGACGGCTTTGACATGCGAGCCTCCTGCAAAACCCCGTCGGCTCGGTGGGGACACCTCTCCCCACCTTTCTTGTTCGAGTGCAAAGAGGTGGGTCGAACCGTCCCGGTGAGCCGGAAGGATGTGTTCGTTCCTGGTTCTTGTAGGAGCCTCATCTTTCGACATGGCGCAAAAATATAAGCGTCGGCCGTTTAAGCGTCAACCACAATATTTATTTAGGTTTACTCTTTATGGACCGATTGCAGCGAAAGCGCTTGCCTGAATCCGGTGCGGTGTGGCACGATCATCGCAACATCAACACAACGGCGGAGTACACCATGAGCCCTTCGAACGACACGCATGAAACCACGTTTCCGCCACGCCGGGCGGCGGGGCCCGCGGTCGCCGTGCTGGGCGCCGGCGGCATCGGGCGCCACCATGCCAACTGGTGGCGGGTGGAGGGGGCGCGCGTGACGGCCATTCTGGGGCGTACCCCCGAGACAGTTCGCGCCTCGGCCGAGAAACTCCGGGCGCTGTTCGGCTTTGACGGCGCGGTCTTCACCGACCTCCCCACCCTGCTGCGCGAGGCGCGGCCGGAGATTGTCGATGTCTGCTCACCCGCCGCGCGCCACTTCGAGCACGCGCGGACGGCGCTGACGGGCGGCTGCCACGTCCTGTGCGAAAAGCCGCTCGTCTATGACGCCGGGCTGGCGGACGAACGGTTGCTCGCGCAAGGGGAGGAACTGGTCGCCCTGGCCCGAGCCGGCGCGCGCCGTTTCGGACTCTGCTCGCAGTTTTCGGTCGCCGCCCGGACCTGCGCCGAGCTGTTGCGCGCACGCGATCCGGCCCCCGTCACCGCCCTCCGTCTCGAACTCCGTTCGCCGGCGCGCGGCCGTCCGCCCGACCCGGCCCAGGCGTGGATCGACCTCGGTCCCCACCTCGTGGCCGCGCTGCAGACCCTCCTTCCCGGCGCATCGCCCGACTGGGAGACGCTACGCGTCGCCTGCGCCGGCTACGAAGCCGACCTCTCCTTCCGCGCGGGCGGGGCGAGTGTCCGCCTGACGACCGGCTTTACCCTCGCGGGGGAAACGGCAAACATCCGGCGGATCGGCATCAACGGGAGCGCGTTCGACCTGATCGGCGAGAACGGTCCCGACGGACTCTTCCGCATGCGCTACCGCTCCGACAACGGCATCGACGAGGCGCGGCCCGACCCCATGCGGCTGCTGATCCGGGAGTTCCTCCAGGACCGTCCGCCGCTTGGCCCCGACGCCGCCCTCGCCAACCAGCGCCTGCTGCTGCGCCTGCGGGCGGCCATCGCGTCGGTCAGTAATCAGTAGGATGCATTTCACTGTTCACCAACCACCGATTTTGGTCCGCTGTCTCCCAATTGCCGATCTTGCCGCGCGGCGCCGGGTGTGGTACGGTTTCGCCATTCCAACGGGCGGTTAACTCAGTTGGTTAGAGTACCTGGTTTACACCCAGGCTGTCGCTGGTTCGAGCCCGGCACCGCCCACCAGTTTTCACCAGGAGAAAAAGCAACAAGGGCCCAGCCACCACCACCGGCAACCGGTTCGCCACAGTCAAAATGAGCCCCCATGTCTGCACCCGCCAACTCGACATACCCGACTCCATCGTCACCGTCGCTCGTCGTCAGGGAAAGCGACATAGAGGCCGCATTCATCGAGAAACTCCGCAGTCTCAAGTACACCGTTCGCGCTGACATCCGCGACCGCGCCGCCATCGAACGCAACTTCCGCCAGAAGTTCGAGGCCC
>CAYVKQ010000051.1:10318-13996 GCA_964451945.1 uncultured Lentisphaerales bacterium | reverse complement strand
CTGCTGGACGGCTCCTGGGCGGGCTTCTCGCTGGAGGTGTCGGGCGACCGGCTGCTTGCCTACGCCACGGGCAACCACCAGCACCACCTGGCCGGCAGCGTGCGCGCGTGGGCGGACGCCTGGGCCGGCCGGTGGCATTTCGCGGTGCTGACCTGGGAGGCGGCAAAACAGACCCTCTATTTCAACGGCGAGGAGATCGGCGCGCGCGGCCAGACCGATCCTTTCTCCGCCCCGGCGAATTTCCGCTTCGGGATGCACCACCGCCCGAACGACAGGAACGCACCGTTCGTGGGGGTCCTCAACGGCGCCATCGACGAGTTCGCGCTCCTGAACACCGCCCTTGCGCCGGAGCAGGTCGCCGCCCTGTACCGGCGGGGAAGCGCCGCCCGGCCGCAGAGCATCCTGGCCGCGCTGGGCGGCGCGGTGACTGTGCGGCTGCCGCGGCACGGATTTGTGCGCGGCGAGACCGTGCGCGCCACAGTGGCGGCCTACGGCGGGGGCGATTCGGTGCGGCTCTCGGCGCGGCCCGAGGGGGGCGGCGACGCCGTCCTTCTGGCGACGCTGCCGGGCGCGACGGCCGAGGTCGCGATCGACACCCGCGACCTCCGTCCGGGGCGCTACCGGCTGCGCGCGGAGCTGTGGCGCGGCGGCCGGGCGGTGCTGGCGCAGGAGGAGACCCGGATCGGCATCCGCGCCGAACGGCGGCCCGAATTTCCCATCGGACTCGACGGGCTCCCGCCCGGCGACGAGGAGCTGCTGGCGCGCGCGGCCGCCTGGCACATCGACCATGCCGCGGCCGGCGGCGAGAGTGCCTATGCGCTGCACTGGCGGCTGGACCGCCTGTTCACGTACGGCATCGGCTACGCCCCCAACCTGAACGTCCACTGGCACCGCAGCCTGCCGCTGCCGGACCCGGAGGCGTTCTTCGAACCGGGATCGGATGCCGCCATGGCGCGGATGCGCAGCGAAATCCTGCAGGTCCTGGTGCTGCACGGCGACGAGACCTTCACACCCTTTTCCTCCAGCGCCGCTTCGCCCTTCGCGCCTCTCGTGCAGCAGGGCATGCGCAAGCGGGTCGCCGACTACCTGGCGAGCGCGCGCGGCCATCCCGGCCTGGTGGCGCTCTCGTTCGACGACGAGTATGTCTTCCGCATGGCCCGCGACACCGCCTCGGGCAAGGTCTACTACGGCGACTACAGCCCGGGCGCCCGCGCCTATTTCAAACGGGAAACCGGCCGCGCGCCCGTCTTCCCGCCGACCGATCCGCCCGGCACCATCTTCCCCGACGACCACCCCTACTTCAAATGGCGTGACCTCATCGGCATGCCCCACGACGCCAGTTGCGCCGGCCTGGCGAAGAGCCACCGGGAGCTGACCGAGCTGGTCCATTCCCTGCGCCCCGATGTCACCACCACGACCTGGTCGGGCGGCGAGTACGGCGTGGTCGACGCCATCATGGACTACGCCTATCCCTCGATCTGGCAGCCGAATTTCGGCTACAACATCGGCCACGGGCGGGTCGACTTCCACAAGGACCGTCTGCGCGCGCGGCAGCGGGTCGTCCCGCGCAAGCCGCTGTGGGGACTGGTGGGCTGGTGGTCCTCGGACATGAGCGACCAGCCGGCCTTCTGCGTCGCGGATTTCCGGCTCAACACGATCCTCTCGCTGACCAAGGGCGACGAATCGATCACCTGGTTCACCCTCTACCAGGGCGGCATCCTCTCGCGCCAGGACCTGACGGACGAGATGGTCCGCTGGGCCGACTGGATCCACCGCTACGGCCCGATGTTCGCCCGTTGCGAGGTCCGCCCGTCGCGGCGCGCGGCCGTCCTGCTCAGCGAGGACAACATCGCGGGGCACATCGCCCGCACCGCCAACGGCATCCACACCTTCGGCGCCGAGACCTTCTACCCCGCGCTCCGCATCGCCGGCGTGCCGCCCGACGTGGTCACCGACGAACAGGTGCGCGCCGGCATCCTCGCGGACTACGAAGCGCTGGTGCTCTACCGTTTCAACTACGCCTCGCGCGGCCTGTGGGAGAATATCCGGGCCTTCGCCGCCCTGCCCGGCAAGCGGGTGTTCGTCGACCCGCAGTGCGCGCTGCGTCCCGAGGGCGCCATCGAACTCTCCTTCAACGCGCAGGGCGACGCCCCCGCCCAGGCGATCGAGGCGGTCAAGGACATCCCCTACTACGGCACCCGCACCATGTCGTGGATGGCCGGCGAACTGCGCGGGCAGGTCACGCCGCGTCTGGCGCCTGCCGAGCTGCGCGTCGGCGGCTCGAACCTGGTGGCGCCGTTCTGGCTGCACAGCCGCGGCAAGGGACGGGGACGCCTGCTCATCCTGGTCAACTACGACACCGTGCGCGCCCAGGAGGTGGAAGTCTTCTTCCAGGCGCCTCCCGACACCGTGGTCCAGGAGCTGGAGGGCGGGCGTGAAACCGCCTTCTCGACATCGAGCCAGCCGACCCTGATCTGGAAGACGACAATCGGCCCGGCGGACTGGCGGGTCTACTGGGTGTACGAGGGGCGGATCAGCGGCCTGACGGCGGAGGCCGAATGCCGCAACGGGGAGTTCCGGGTGCGCGCCGCCGCGTTCGCCGGCGAGGGCCTGCCGCTGCGCGCGGGCCTGCCGCTGACCGTGGAGTGGTTCGATCCCGCGGGGCGGGAGGTCGAGGCCTACCGCCGCCATACGGCGCTGGATCCAAGTACCGGCCAGATGGAGATCCGCTTCCCGCGCGCGGCCCGCATGGACCCCGGCGGTCCCTGGCGCGTCCGCGTCACGGAGCGCCTCACGGGCCGCCAGGCTGTCGCCGATTTGCAAGTGGCGGCGGCGGATCGGAGGCAAGAAGAATGAAACCGGTCTTGATGCCGCATCCCGGCCGCGCCTGCCAGCCGGTTCCGCTTTATCTTCCCCACCGGCGCGTGCAGCGCTTGCTGCTGGCGCGCGGGCTCGCGCCCGGCCGGCACACGTTCCGGATCTCCCTCGAACAGGGGACCGACCCGGAGCACAAGTTCGCGAACCCCGAGATGCCCATGCTGGGCGGAATGCAGACGATTCATCTGGCCGGCGTCACGCCCGCGCGCCGGCTGGCGGTCTACGGACTGGAGGCTCTGACCGGATGCGGCGGACAGGAACCAGATGCAATGGTTCGCCTTGCGCGTTTTCTGTAAATGGTCTATACCTAACGCATCATCGTTGACCGAAAGGAGCACGGCAATGATCCGAGTCTTCTCCTTCCCGGCGGCAGGAACGTTGATTCAAATTCGCTGACCAGACATCCGGGTCGCACCCACATACCCACACACTTGGGTTGCGGGCTCCGCCCGCATTTGAAAGGAACCGCATCATGCAACGACCGAACATCCTGTTCATCACCACCGACCAGCAGCGCTGGGACTGCGTGGGCGCCAACGGCAACCCCGCCATCCGCACCCCGGGCCTGGACCGCTTGGCCGCCGAGGGACGGCGCTTCACGCGCGGCTACACCAGCGCCGCGGCCTGCGTCCCCTCGCGCGCCACCTGGATCACGGGCCAGTACCCGCACACGCACGGCGCGATCAACACGTCGGGCCGCCATTTCCTCCCGCCCGGCACGCCCACGCTGATGAGCCGGCTCTCCGGCGCGGGCTACCACACCGTCGGCGTGGGCAAGATGCACTTCTTCCCCTGGAACGA
>CAYVKQ010000051.1:5723-10218 GCA_964451945.1 uncultured Lentisphaerales bacterium | reverse complement strand
CCGCACGACCCCTTCGATCCGCCCGCCCCCTACGACCGGATGTACCGCCCCGAGGAGATGCCGCCGCGCGTGTCGGCCGAAGGCGAACTGGACCGCCTGCCGGCCAGCGCGAAACGGAGCGCCTCCGACTACGGCATCGAGCACATCGACCTGACGGCCATCGACGACAACCGGCTGGCCCGGATACGGGCCTACTATTACGGCAACGTCTCGCTGATCGACCGCTGGGTCGGCGAGCTGCTCGACACCCTCGACCGGAAGGGGCTTGCCGAGAACACGCTGGTGGTTTTCACCGCCGATCACGGCGACCTGCTGGGCGATCACCGCCTCTTCTACAAGTGCACCATGCCCTGCGAGGCCGACATGCGCGTACCGCTGCTCGCGCGCTGGCCCGCGCGGTTCCGACCCGGCGTGTGCGACGCCCTGACCGGCAGCGTCAACCTGATGCCGACCCTGCTCGACGCGGCCGGCGTCCCCGTTCCCCGCGAGTGCCAGGGCCACAGTCTCCTGCCCCTGCTGGAGGGGAAGACGGACCACGCGGACGACGTCGTGGTCTCCTATGCCGAGCCGGGCCGGTACCGGATCCGGGACGGACGGTATGCCTACACCCGTTATCCGGATCAGGAGATGGACACCCTGTTCGATCTGGAAGCCGATCCCCACGAGCTGGATAACCTCTGCTTCGGCGAGCGCGGCGTGGAGGGCGTTGTCGCCGGGATGCGCGCCAAGCTGCTCGACTGGTTCGCGGCCACGGCGCTTCGCGGGTACGACTGGCCGAAGCGCGGGCGTTTCCCGCCGGTGCGGCCAAGCAGGCAAATGCCCGATGAGTGACGAGATGAGGCAATCCTATGCATTTCACAGCCAAAGCTGATGTTGAGGTTCTGAAGGCGCTTCCGGCCGGCGGCCCGCCGCCCTTCGATTTCGCGGCGGCTCCCTGGTCCGCCTGCCAGGGGCACGCGCCGTTCGTCTTCCAGCAGTCCGACCTGGCCGTGCGCGAGCAGACGACGGTCCGCCTGCTGTACGACGACGCGCACCTCCACATCGGCATCGCGTGCGCGCTGGAAAAGCCGGTGCCCGATCCCGGTCCGGTGGCCCACCAGGGCGAGCATGTCGAGGTGTTCCTCGATCCGGGTAACACTCGCACCGCGTCGCTCCAGTTCGCCGTCAACGCCGCCGGCGCCACGTTCGGCTTCGACCACCGGCAGCCGGAGAGCGAGACCACGCGCGCGCCCTGGTGGCGGGGGTGGACGGCGGAGACGCGCCGCGCGGACGACCGTTGGGAAACGGTGATCCGCATTCCGCTGCCGCAGCCGCCGGCGGCCGGCGCGCTCTGGGGGTTGAACGTCTTCCGCTGCCACGTCAATCTGGGGGGAATCAGCTCCTGGCGCTCTTATTCGGAAGGGTTTGACGCGCCCGGGGAATACGGCGTCTTCGCCTTCGGCGCGGCACCCGTGAAGGGCCTGCCCGAGGCGCTGAAGCCGGTCCGCTGGCCGGCCCGCGTGCCGGCGCGGCCGCTCGAGTATCACCTCACCGTCGACCCGCCCGACGATTTTCTCGGTTGGGAACTCGACCCCGCGCGGCTGGAGAACTACTTCCGTTTCTTTGCCGATTGGGGTGTGAAACGGGTCTACTGGATCGACTACGGCGTCTACGATCCCGCCTTTTTCGACTGCTGGGTGAGCGGCAAACCGGCGGCGGCGGCGCGGATCCGGCGCTCGCTGGCGTCGTTCGGCAACGACCCGCTGCCCGCGGCGGTGGCGGCCGCGCACCGGCTCGGGCTGGAGCTGTATACCGAGGTCAAACCATGGGACTGGGGCTCCTGTCTGATCCATCCGCGCAATCGTGAACGCGCGGACCTGAAGGGGCTCGACCGCGTCGGCGGCAAGGCCTATCCGCGCCGGGCGTTCGTGGACCATCCGGAATGGAACATGGCGCGCACCCCGCTCGGGTGCGGGGACGGCGGCCGCGCCATCGCCGAGATCGTGCTGATGAAGGACGACGATGCGCCGGTTCCCTTCGCGGCCGAGGGGATCACGCTGTGGGCGAGCGACGGCAATTGCGGCTACCGGCCCCTGGACGGTTTCTCCGTGACCCAGGCGGTCGAGGACGCGCCGGTCCTGCGCAAGACGATCGCCGGCGCCGAGGAGACGGGCGAACGGCGGCGCGTGCGCGTCATCCGGATCGGCAACATCCGCGCGGCCGACCGCTACCTGGCGCTGGAGATTCCGGGACGTTCGGGCCGGTTCGCGAACCGCGCCTTCGCCCTGGCCCGGGCGTTCGACAAGGAGGGTCGCGAAATCCCCGTCAGCCGGGCGTATCTGTCCGTGAACGGCAACTGGGCCGGCGGCGGCGGGGGCTGGAAGGCGAACGGCCTCTACTTCGAGATGTCCGGCGCCACTTCCGAACCCGGCGGGCTCACGGCGCCGTGGGAGTTGGACAACTCCTGCGGCGTGCTCGGTCTGGCTCGGGGCCGCAACCGCTGGATCGCCGGAGCGCCGGAACCCGCAGATCCGGCCGCCGCGGAGTGGATCCTCGACTGGGTGCGCCGGGCCGCGGCCTGCAAGGCGGACGGTTTCGAATACCGCGTTCGCAACCACCAGGTCAGCGTGGAATGGGAGGCCTACGGCTATTCCGCGGCGGCGCAGGCGGCGTTTCGCAACGAGCACGGCCGCGACCTGCGGCCGGACGGCAGCGATTTCGAGGCGCTCTGCGAATTCAGGGGACGCTGCTACACCGACATTCTGCGGCGTGCCAAACGGCTCTGCGCGGCGGCCGGCATTCCGCTCGGGCTGCAGGTCACGCCCGACCTCTACGCGGAGCGGCCCGACGCCTGCACCATGGGCATCCGCTTCGACTGGCGCGCGTGGCTACGCGAGGGGATCGCCGACCAGATGCTCACCAAGTACATCAGCCCCTTCTCCCCCATCTTCCGCGACGTGCGGCGGGAGACGACAAAGGCGGGCATCCCGTTCTACGCGGAGTTCGAGCGGCACTTCCACAACCCGGATGCGCCGGCGATCTATCGCAACTACTTCGACGCCGCCCGCCGCGCCGGCGCCGACGCGGTCAACCTCTATGAGGCCGCCAACCTGGCGCGGATCGACGAGTCGGGCGCAACCGTGGCCAAGCACGCGGCGTTCACGGAGTTCGTGCGGTATTTTGCCGTCCGCGGCCCGGAAGCGAGGCGATTGTAAGCGGGACCGGAGACAAATGCCTTGGCGGTTGAATCGATTGTCGAATTGAAGGAGACGGGGAGAAACGGAAGGAGCGACTCGATGAAAAGGATTGCATGGGCGGTGGCTCTTCTGATGGGGCTGATGCTGGGTTGCAGGACGACGGAGCCGCGGGAAGCCTCGGTCGACGGGCAAGGCCCCGCCCACCGCCTGTTCCGCCAGTTCCGCGAGTATCTGGCCTTGATACAGGCCGGGGCGGGCGACATTTCCAGGGAGGCGGACCGTGCCGCCGATCAATTCCTCGCCCATGGCGTGCTGGTTGTGGCGCCGAACCAGGACAGTTTCCTCTTCGAGCAGTGGGGCCGAGCGAGCGGGCTGGGCGCGGCCGCGAAATGGAATCCCGGCGCGAAAAAGCTGGGGAAGGACGATCTGCTTCTGCTGGCGCTGGAGCCGACGACGGATTATCCCGGCGCGGGAGAGGACTGGCTCAGGGAAGCCTACGGCAGCGGAGCGTCGATCGTTCTGTTTTCCTCGCCCGAAGAGCCGGCGGCCATCACGAAAACGGGAACGGTTCAGTTTGCCGTCACCGACTTCGCCGGATTTATCGACAACCGCACCGGCGGGCGGCCGTTTACTTTCATGGCCGAGAAGGAAGGCCCTCCCCGCCAGGTTTACCTCTCCGGTCTGATGAATATGCTGAACGGCCTTTTATTTCAGGGGGAACTCGCGGCGGCCTGCACGCGGCGCGGGAAGATGCCGGTTTTCTGGTTGAGCTTCGCGCTCGACGAGCCCCAGGGGTTTTCACGCGC
Organism: uncultured Lentisphaerales bacterium; assembly: GCA_964451945.1. Taxonomy (GTDB): domain Bacteria; phylum Verrucomicrobiota; class Kiritimatiellia; order RFP12; family JAAYNR01; genus JAAYNR01. Next base: position 6,236 of record CAYVKQ010000051.1, on the reverse strand, counting down.
TGCCCGCTTGAGCAAGGCTATCAAGCCCGGCAAGTTGTGGGGAGAACCGGTCAGCTTCCACCCCGATCTCACTGTTCCGGCCGTCCCATCAGGCTATGTGGCGGCGCAGTATCTGGCGGCTATGCAATCGTACACGAAACAGTTGGAGGGTCGTCTCTGGCCCGAGCTGGAGCGCGTTGTCCAGCAGGTCGTCGCCACCTTGCGCGCGGGGCACACGGTCTTTTTTCTGGGCGTGGGACATGCGTTTCCCTACGAGGTTCCCCGGGAGGAGTGGAATGACGTTTTTGTCATGCTGGGGCCGGAGTGGTCCGGCCACATGAATCCGTTGAGGCAAAACGCCGTTGATGGGGACATGCTTTTCTTGCTCGGCATGCCGACCTATCCCCGGAAAGAGGTGGAGGAAGCCGTGGCCAAGGGCATGACGGCGATGGTCATGTGCACGGAGGATCCGCGGCTCACACCCGAGCAGGCGAAACGGGTTCATTGGATCCGCGCGCCCTGGCCCATCGAGGA
>CAYVKQ010000051.1:0-5711 GCA_964451945.1 uncultured Lentisphaerales bacterium | reverse complement strand
TCCCGGCTACGATATTCCCATTCTTCCGGTCACCGGTGTCATGAATTCCCTCATCTACTATGCCGTGCGCTCGGAAGTCCAGTGGCGCATGGGGCAGCGGCAATAAGTGCGCCGCCCATGACGTTTTCTTCCCCCGAACAGGACACAACCGATACCGCCAGAAAACGGGAAGGCAACCCGGTTTATGACAGGCATGAACACGACAAACGCATGGATCACGCGAGGCTTCGAGTCCTTCCGCAAGGGGACGTTCGGGAACGGGGGACAGAACATCTACGTCTCCCGGGCCGGGGTTCTGCAGCGCATCTTCCGGTACGATTTCCGCAACACGGGGGACTTCGACCTCCTCTTCGTCAACAGCCAGGACATGGACGAGCGGCCGCCGGTCACTGTCTATGACGACCCGCTCGGCAAGGCGCGCAGGACCGCCTTGCCGACCCGCGGCGCCTACGCGGCGGCCGTCGGCGACCTCAACGGCGACGGCATCGACGAAATCGTGATCGGCAACCAGTGCGACGGCTCCATGTCCGACCTGACCGCGTTCGTCTATTACGGCTCCGCCGGGGGCTGGAGCGAACGGTTTCTGCTGGAGCTGCCGGCGCCCAATTGCCGCGGCGTGGCCATCGGCGACTTTGCCGGTTCCGGCCGCCCCGCCCTCGCGTTCGCCTGCAACGGCCGCGTACGCCTGTTTCAGCAAGACCCGGAGGGTTTTATCCCGTCCCGCTTCAGCGAACTGGACCTCGACGCCGTCCACATGGTTGCGGCGGACCTGGACGGAGACGGCTTCGCCGACCTCTATGTGCGGCCGCGGAGCGGTCCGCCCCGGATCCTGTGGGGCGGGCCGGGCGGTTTGGACCCGGGCCGCGCAACGCCGGTCGGGAGCGGCCGGGACGCGCCCGCGGAGAAGTCCGGCACGACCCCTAACTGGGCTCCGTTCATCCTGAGCTGGCGCCCGAAAATCCTCACCCTTGACGGGACGCCGCACGTCTTTTGCCGCGACGGCTCCGACGCCCGGCTCTATCCGGTCCAGCCCGACCGGACGCTGGGGGCGCCGCGTGTCTTCCCAGGAGTCCGGGCCGCCGCCGCCGCGGCGGGCGACATCGACGGCGACGGACACGACGACCTGGTCCTGGTCGTCTACGCCGAAGCCGGCGATCCGCCTGCCGACGGATCGCTGTATCCGAGCCGCGGGGTCACCTCCTGGATTTACTGGGGCGGGCCGGACGGGTTCGACCCCCAGCACCGGACGCCGTTAGCCACCATGGCCGCGCGCGACGTGGTGGTGGCCGATCTTGACGGGGACGGCCGCGCGGAGATCCTGATCTGCCAGGGCAGCACGGCCGAACGGCATACGGTCGATTCCGTGATTTTCAAGGGGTGCGCGGCGGACGGCCATCCCGAACCGGCGCGGATCGAGGGACACGATCCCACCGCCGTGCTTCTGGCGCACGACGGCGCCGGACGTCCGCCCAAAGTCGTTCTCGTGAACCATGTCGGCGGCCGGGTTCGGGGCGACGTGCCGCTCTATCTGTACACCGGCGGGGCGGACGGCTATTCACCGGAGCGGCGGGTGGAACTGCCCGGCTGGTCGGCCCCCGATGCGGTCGTCGCCGACTTCGACGACGACGGGTGGGCCGATCTGTTCGTATCGAACTGCGCCGAGAACGCGCCGCACCTTGACCCCGGCTCCTTTCTGTACCGCGGCGGACCGGACGGGTTTCATCCGGACCGGAAGCAGGTGTTTCCGACTTTCCGCGCCCACGGCTCGGCGGCCGGCGATTTCCGGCGCTGCGGCTCTCTCGACCTCGCGGTCGCCGGCTTCTCCAACCCGGAACTGCGCATCTTCCGGCAAAGGCCGGACGGGTTTGATCTTGAGCGCTTCGACCGCGTGCTGCTCGATCCCGGTCTGACGGACTACACACCCTCGCGCACATGCGTCTGGGACGACCCCTCGCGCGGCAACGAGTACCGCCAGCCCCGCTGGCTGTTCGCGGCCGATTTCAACCGCGACGGCTGGCTGGACCTCTTCGTCTCGCAAATCGCCGGGCCGCGCTGCCTGATCTTATGGGGCGGCCCGGAAGGCTTCAGCCTCAAGCGTTGCCAATGGCTCAACGCCGAGGGGAGCGCCTGCGCGCAGGCGGCCGATCTGTCCGGCAACGGCTGGCTCGACCTGGTGATCGGTGGGCACCAGTCGCTGGCCAACGGCAATCCCTACGATTCCTGCGTCACCATCTACTGGGGCGGGCCCGAGGGCTATCGCGAAGACCGCCGCACGCAGTTGCCCATCCACGGCTGCAATTCCCTGACCATCGCCGATTTCAACCGGGACGGCATCCTCGATATCTTCGCCACCAGCTACAAGAACGGCCGGGTTCGCGACCTGGATTCGTTCATTTACTGGGGTGCGCCGGGCGGCGTCTACTCCGTCACAAACCGCAAGCGCCTGTTTTCCCACTCCGCCAGCGGTTGCCTGGCCGGGGACTTCAACGGCGACGGCTGGGTGGATCTGGCGGTGGCCTGCCACAAGACCTACGGCAACCATGTCGGCCGTTCGCAAGTCTGGTGGAACGGTCCCGAAGGATTCTCTGAAAAACGACGGACGCTGCTGCCGACGCTCGGCCCGCACGGGATGATCGCCGTAGACCCCGGAAACATTCTTGATCGCGGTCCCGAAGAGTACTACGATTCCTCGCCGTACCCGATGCCCGCGGGCGGCGCCTTTGACGCGATTCACTGGGAGAGCGCCGAACCGCCGAAGACTTGGGTGCGGGCCCGGATCCGGACCGCGGCATCGCCCGAGGATCTGGGAAACGCTCCCTGGTCGGGACCCCGGGGACCGGGGGGATGGTATGCAAACGGCGAAAGACCGGAAGGTGCGTTCATTGCGGGAAAGTGGATTCAATACCGACTGGCTCTGGGATCGGCGGCGGGCGCCAACAGCCCCCGCGTGATTTCCGTTACGGTGTCGTTCCGGCCGTTGGCGGCAGGGAAAAGGCATGGGTGACGTTCTTGAACATGGAAAAGCACATTTTCGAATATGCCGGCGAAGGGACATGCTGGGAAGAGACGCAGGGCGGCTGGAGCCTCACGCGGCTGTGCGGCGTGACCGCCGCGGGCGAGCCCCAGTGGCTGGCCGGGAGCCTCACGCTGGCCGTCAATGACGCGCGTGTCGGGGACGAGGCGATCGGCGAGACGGGCGCCGAGGCGCGTCCGGACGGCGTTACCCTGACGTGGACCGTGCCGTCACGGGGCCTGCGCCTGGAGAGCCGCTGGACGCTCCATGCCGCGACCGGCGTCTGGCGCCGGTGCGACCGGATCGAGAACACGGGCCGGTCGCCGCTGACCGTCACGCGGGCGCTGGCCCGTTTCGCCCTGGCGCCCTCCGCGTACCGGATCTACAGCCAGGGCAGCCGCTGGAGCGGCGAGAATCAAGGCGCCTGGCAGGACTTGCCGCACGGCATGCTGGTTCTGGAGTGCTCTCCGGGGCTCACCGCGCAGGGCGCCACGCCGTTTCTCGGCGTGTGCGATCCGGTCCAGCGCCGCGGCGTGGCGTTCCACCTGCTGCCCGAAGGCAACTGGACGATCCGGGTCCGCGCGGCCTCCTACGACGGCGGGCCGCTGGTGGTCGAAACGGGACCGGCGGCAGACGATTTCCGGCTGCCGCTGGCGCCGGGCGAAACGCTGGAACTCCCTGCGGTTCTGCTCCACGGCCTGCCGCAGGGCGAGGCGCATCTGGCCGCGCCACGCCTGCAGCGCTACGCGCTTGCCGAAGTCCTGCCGCCGCCGCGTCTGCCCACTCCACTGGTGTACAACACCTGGGCCGACCGCGCCGACCGGCTGGACGTGGCGCACCTGCGCGCGGAGCTGGCGGCCGCCAGGGAGATCGGCTGCGAGGTCTTCACCGTCGATGCCGGGTGGTACGGCGCGGACGATTCCAACTGGAAGCTGCTGGTGGGCGATTGGCGCGAGAAACCAACGGCGGCCTTCCGGGGGCGCATGGGCGCGTTCGCTGCGGAGGTCCGCGCGGCGGGCCTGGGATTCGGCCTGTGGATGGAACCCGAACGGGTCAGCCCCACGGCGCCGATTGTGCAAGCACACCCGGAATGGCTCCTGCCGGCGGGCGGCATGTTCCGCTGGGACATCGAGAACCCGGCCGCGTGCGCGTACCTGCGGAGCGAAATGGTCCGCCTGCTGGAACAGTATGGGCTGGCCTGGATGAAGATCGACTTCAACTTCTCGCCGGGCGGCGACCCGACCGGCGCCGGCTTGCGCGGCTACTACCGGATCTGGCACCGCCTGCTGCGGGAACTGCGCGCCGCCTATCCGCAGACCTTCTTCGAGGGATGCGCGGGGGGCGGCGGACGGCTGGACTTGAACACCCTGGCGCAGTACGACGGACATGCCCTGAGCGACAACGGCGACTTGACCGACACGCTCCGCATCGCCGAAGGCGCCTGGCTGCGGTTGCCGCCGGGACGCCTGACCGGTTGGGCCTCTTTCCACGAAACGGATGCGACGCGGGTGGATTTCGCCTGCCGGGTGGCGCTGGGCGGAATGCTCGGCTTCTCCGGCTCTCTCTCGAGCCTGGGGCCGCAGGCGCGCGCGCGGGTGCGCTTCCATGCCGACTTCTTCAAGCGGGAGCGCGGCTTCCTGCGCGACGCCGTCGCCCATCTCCTGACGGCGCCGGCGCGGATGGGCGACCGCCTGGGCTGGCGCGCGGTGCAACTGCAGGATCCCGCCACCGCCCGGAGTCTCCTGCTGGCCTGCCGCCTGCACCACGCCGGGGCGAGCGAAACCTTCCCGCTGCGGGACCTGGTGCCGGCACAGGAGTATGTGGTCACCGACCCCGACGCCCCCGGCAGGCAGGAGCGGCGGACCGGGGCGGAACTCATGCGCGACGGCTTGTCCGTCACGCTGTCCGGCCCGGAACAGGCCGCGCTGCGGCTCGTGGAAACGGCGCCGCGCGGGTAAGCGGGCGGCCGCGTCAGCCGCCGTGACCGAGCGTCGTGTAGTAGGCGAGGTTGGGCTGCGTCACGTCCATGCGGCCGATCTGGCAGACCACGCCGACGCTCGCCTCGACCTTCAGCGCGTACTGTCCGCGCGGGATCCGGTAGCCGTCGATCGGCTCGTTGGTGCGGATGCAGCGCACCCGTTCGGCGGCGACGACGCCGGCATGCAGCACCCGGGGCGGCGCCTCGGTGAAGTAGACCGTCAGCGTCAGGCGCGCGTCGGCGGCGTTGGGGTTGAGGATCACGAGCGATTCGTGTCCGAAGCACCCGTGGGTGCCGCCATCGCCCGGTTCGGGCAGGTCGCCGTCGGGGAAGAACCAGATCCGTTTGCCGGCCTCGTTCATGCAAGCACCTCCTTGAGATGTTCGAGAATCAGCGCCACCCCGCGCTCGCCAAAGGCGGGGGTGGCCTCCTTGGCCGACCGCGCGAACCACGCCGTCTCGTCGAAGGCGCCCATGTCGACCGCCTCGGGACAGAGGGCCATCATCAGCGAGGTTTCGCCGATGCCGGCGTGGTCGAAGGCGAACGCCTGGATAATCGCGGCGTTCATCAATGGGTGGAAGCGGATCCAGCTGAAAGGGTCGTCCCCCTTCGCGTGCTGCTCGTAGTAGTCGGCCGATTCGGGGCGGCCCCACCAGCCCTCGCCCCGGTCGCGGTCGAGAAACTCGAAGATCGCCTGGCGCGCCGCGTTCTTGAAGGCGA
>CAYVKQ010000050.1:6310-14251 GCA_964451945.1 uncultured Lentisphaerales bacterium | reverse complement strand
TCGATAAAGGACTTCCCGCTCCTGAAACACGACACCTGAAGGCGCTGCGCCGCGGAATCGCACAGCAGCTCGTCCGGACGCCGTTCCGCAGGGAGGGCGCGGGGCTATGGGTCTCGCACAGTTCCGGAACCATCGCCGCGACGGGCGACCGCTTCTCCTCGCCCGGCGATTCGCAAGGTCCCTACGTGTCTTTTTGCCATCGCTACGGCTACGATGTCTCGTTCGTGACGTCCCGCCGCCTCGAATGGCTCGGCTCGAAGAAGATCGTCTTCCTCTGCGGCGCCATCGTCATGAGCGACGACGAATGTGCGGCACTTCTCAAGTGGGTGAAGGAGGGCGGCATCGTGGTGGCGGACTTCACGCCCGCTGTCTTCGACGCGCTTGGCGCGAAGCGCGGGAAGAACCCCCTGGCGGAACTCTTCGGCGACGTCACGCTTGACGATCTCAAGCCCTTCGACGACGCGACGCCGCTCGATGTGAAGCAGACGATCGCGTGCGACGGGAAGACGTTCGACTTTGCCGTCAAGGGCGGACAGTTTATGTGCAGGACCGGCAACGAGCCGTTCCAGTGGAAAGCCGTTGAGAAAGGCGGCGCGCTTCTGCTCAACTTCACGCTCGGCTCGGCGAGGGTCGCCGCCGGCACGGAGTCCTTCGATCGCCTGATGCAGACCATTTTCGACATGAAGGGCATCGCCATAGCTGAGTCGGTCTCCGGCTGCCAGCCGATCTTCCGCGTGCGCCAGGTGCGCGACATGCGCATCGCGGGCTTCAAGACGACCACGAAGGATCTCGGCAAACACGTCGCGCTCGACTTCGGGAGCGAGGGTTGGGTCTACGAAGTGGACAAAGGATTCGTCGGCAAGACGGCCAAGGTCGATATCGCACAGCTCGACAGTCCGTTCAAGGTCTTCGCCTCGTTCGCGGCGGAGCAGCAGGCGCCAGAGGTCGTCGTCAGCAATGCCGCGGTGGCCGCGGGGGCGTTCGTGACCGTGCCGACGGACAAGCTCCGCAAGGACTCCGTCTACCGGCTCATGGTGCTCGATCCGCAGGGCGACGAGATTCCCAACCGCGAGCTTGTCTTCGCCTGCGACCTGAAGCCGATCCGGCTGCAGTTCCCCTATTCCGACAAGCCGGGCCGCTACGCGCTTGTCCTGCGCGACATCGCCACCGGCCTCGAAACCAGACAACCCATCACCCTCGCGGCGGCGGAGTGACGAGCAGAAGGGGACGGGGTCTTCGCAAACAGGCTCCGCCTTTCTTTACTCCTGTCGCTCATGGGGCGTGAAACAAGCGGATTGACATTGTTCCCGCTGCCGCACAATGATACCAACGTGGATTACCAACATGGGAAAGGTGGATGTTATGGAAGAGACGTCGATGACGGTGGGTGCGGGGAAGATCCCCGTCCTGACGTGTGACAATGGAACGACGAAGTTCAATCCTCCGAAGGCGAATTGCTGGCCGATGCTGAGCTGGGAGCGGACGCGCCGGATCGAGATTCTCGCCGCGTACGAGAAGAACGAGTTCGGCAAGCCGGGTGAAGTTGGGGAGCTGCCGTCATTCGTCTGGAGGCTCCATCCGACCGAATTCCGCGCGCCGGTCTTCTTCCTCCTCGTGAACGGCGATCCGGAAAAGCTCTCTGCCGAGCAGTGGCCGCTCCCGACGATCCATCGCCGTCACTATTCCAGCGTTGCGATGGACGTCTCGAAGTGGAAGGACACGGCGACGCGCGCGGCGGCGGCGCGGCTGGCACTCGACAAGCTGCGGCGCGACGCGCGCATTCCGCTCGACAAGGTGATCGTCGTGGGCGAAGGCGAGTCGGCATCGGCTGCGCTCTGGGCGTTTGCGAACGACCAGGGATTCGCCGGCGCGGCCGTGAAGAACGAGGCGGCGAAGCAGCCGCTCGACCGCGCGGCGCTTTTCGCGGCGTGCGCGCCGCGTCCCTGTGAAGTCGGCGTCGACGTGGCGCTCGACTGGGCCGAGTCCTACTTCAAGGAACTCGTGGAGGCGTCCTTCGCGTATCCGCTCTACGGCATCACCGGCCTCGACATCGACGTGTGGCCGGGCAAGGTCGACTACGTGAACTTCGGCGGCAAGATCGGCTACCACGGGCTCGAAGGGGGCGTCCGCGGCATCGTCCGTACCGATTGGATGCGCTGGATCGACTACTACAACTGGCAGGGCGTCCGCGGACTAAGGGTCAATCCCGACGCGCCGCCCTATCCGGGCGTGCCCGATCCGCTCATGGCCGGCGGCAAGAAGGTCACGACCGCTGCGGAGTGGGAGAAAACGGCGCGGCCGCAGATCATGGAGTTCTTTGGCTCTCAGATATACGGCCAACCGCCTGCCCCCGTGCCCGGAACCACGTTCACGCTGGAGAGCGAAGAGCCGATCTTCGACGGACTCGGCACGCGCCGCACCGTGAAGATCGGGGTGCCGGGTCCCGAGGGTCTCTGCACCTTCCACATCTACGCCGACGTGCCGGCCTGCGCCAAAACGAAGCCCGTGCCGGCGTTCGTCTGGATTTCCTGCAGCCAGGGCTCGATGCGCAAGGACGACACGCGGCTCGCGCTCCTGAAGCGCGGCTTTGCGCTCGTGCAGTACTCGATCTGGGAATATGCGCGGGACTACATCGAGTTCGACCCGGGCCGCAAGGACTGGTGGCACCGCGACGTCTACGCCTGCTTCGAGAAGCCCGGGGCCCGCAAGGGCGAGAGCTGGGGCGCGATCTCCGCGTGGTCGTGGGGCGCGAGCCGCGCGCTCGACTGGATCGAGACCCAGCCGGACTTCGATGCGAAGCACGTGGGTGTGTCGGGACTTTCCCGCGGCGGCAAGTGCACGCTCTGGACGGGTGCGCGCGATCCGCGGTTCGCGATGGTGTGTCCCTGCTGCAGTGGGTGCATGGGGCCGCGCCTCAACCGCATCGACAACCCCACGCGCGAACCGTTCTGGCTGCTGCAACGCATCCAGCATTTCTGGTTCGCGCCGAACGCGAAGAAGTGGACCGATCTCGAAGACGAGATGCCCTACGACATGAACGGCCTCGCCGCCTGCGTCGCGCCGCGGCTTCTCGTCGTGACCGACGGCGTCTATGACCAGAGCTCGGGTCCCTACGCGGGCTTCCACACCGCGCGTCTCGCCTCGCCCGTCTGGGCGCTCTACGGACTGAAGGGCATTCCCGCCGACGCTCGCGTTCCCGAACCGAACGGCATCGCCGGCGATAAGGACGGCGGCGTCTTCTTCAACTATCACCATGCCGGTCACGACACGCTCGTTTACGACTGGGAGCGCTTCATGGACCTCGCCGAGGCGAGGGGATGGAAATGAAGAGACTGTTGGCGGCGGTGGCGCTCGGCGCGGCGTGATGATCGAGCGCGCGCGGTTCGGGCCGACTTCTTCCTTTCCTTTCGGGTCCACTGGCAGCAGGCCCGTCGGCGCCCACCCTATTTACCGGTCTTCTTGTTCTTGCGTCGGACTCCCTTGATCACCGGTCACCGGTTTCACTGCGGGGCGTTCGGCGTCCCAGAAGAGGTCGATCCAGCCCGCGGCGGCGTTGGTGCCGCCGCCGGCGCGCAGCGCTTGCAACGCCTGTGGCGGTGGCGCGGCGCCGTCCTCACCTTCGCCGAGGAGGTGGAGCACACGCCCCTGTTCGTCCAGCTCGACCCATGCGCGCACCCGCCCCGCTTCGGGCGGAAGCTGCGCGCGCGCGACCCTTGCCGTGAAGCCAGCCTCGCGGAGCGCCGGCGCGAGGGTCCAGGAGAGGGCGCGCCCTGCGGGCGGCGCCGGCCAGCGGGGGGCCTCCACCGGCCGTTCGGCCAGGCCGGGGAGACGCGCCGGCGCCCGCAGATCGGCCGGTTTCACGGGCGCGGGTTCGCCGCCGGGGAGGAAGGCCGGCGGCGGGAGACGGTGTTCCGCCAGCGATTCGCCGTCGTCCGGTCCCTCCTTGAGGGAGCGGCCGAAACCAATCCAGGAGGGGCGCGCAATGATGTCGGCCTTGAGGTAGAGCGACTGCACGCCGGGACCGACGAGCACGTAGGCGGCGTTCGGCTCCGGCAGGCGGCGGGCGGGCGGCGCCCCGCGCGCCGGGCCGCGCGGCCAGCCGGCGGTCCACAGCAACGCCGTCAGCCCGGCGATCGCCGCCGCCGGCCACCAGAAGAGCGCCCGGCGGCGTTCGGGACGCGGCCGCCAGGAGGCGTGAGCTGTCGATGGGTGTCTGAACATGGCGGGTTCACTTGCCGACTTTTCAAAAACGATCACTGATTACCGATCGCCGATCACTGTTCCCTTCGCTCAATCGGGTTTCACGCCGACGTTGACGCGCTGCAGGCCGGCGGCGCGGGCGAGGTTGACCGTGGCCATGACGTCGCCGTGCGGCACGCGGCGGTCGGCGAGCAGCAGCAGGTCGCGGCGCAGGGTGTGGGTCAGGAGGTTGCGCATCGCCTCGCCGAGCCGCTGCCGCTGCTGGGGGTCGGCGAGGCTGTAGCGCTCGTCGTCGAAGAACACCAGCGTTTCCGCGCCGTGGGTCGCATGGCTGACCGGCAGCAGCACCGCCGTGATCGTTTCGTAGAGACCTTCCTGGAACGGCGCGGCGGGCAGCTCGAAGACGACGCCCGGGCGCAGGGTGATGCGCGAGCCGACCCAGAGGAAGAGGGCGCAGACCAGCAGCGCGTCGAGCCAGGGGACGGCCATGAGGAACGCCTGCGTCAGCAGCGCCCTGGGGCGGTACTTGTCGCGCAGCGCCGAAGCCCGCCATCTTGCCCATGCGTGTGTGTCGGCCGCCATGGCTAGGCCTCCTGCTGCGGCGCGCGCGGCGCCGCCGGATCGGTGGCGGGGGTGGTGAGGAAGGCGACGATCTCGGTCGCCGCCGCCTCCATGTCGAGCGCGATACGGTCGATGCGGGCGACGAGGAGGTTGTACATCGCGTAGCCGGGCGCCGCGACCAGCAGACCCGCCGCCGTGGTGGTCAGCGCCTGGAGCAGCCCGCCCGTCACCTGGGAGGCGTCGACCAGCGGCACCTGGGTATGCAGCACCAGCACCGTTTCGATGATTCCCAGGACGGTGCCGAGCAGACCGAGCAGGGGAGCGGTGTAGGTGATGGTGGCGACGGTGCCGATGCGCCGTTCGAGGCGGACGAGCTCGGCGCGTCCCGTGCCGTCGACCGCCTCGCGGATCTGCCGCCGCGCCTCGTGGCGGTGTTCGATCGCAGTGCGCACCAGCGCCGCGACGGGGCCGGGGGTGTCTTCGCAGATCGCCACCGCCTCGCCGATGTTGCCGCGGCCGAGGATGGTGCGGACCCCCTTGAGAAAATCAGCGGGATTGATTGCCGCGCGGCGCATGTGCAGCAGCCGCTCGAGAAATACCAGCACTTCGCCCGCGCCCAGCGCCAGGATGACCCACAGCACCACGCCGCCTTCCGCAATTCCGTACATCGCAGCCTCCCCTCCGGCCTCAGGGCCGTGTCCGTTCCAATCGTTCCAGCCGCTGGCGCGCTTCGGCCTGCCCCGGCACATCGGTGTCGGCCACGCGCCGCAGGATCCGCGCCGCGGCGGCGGTATCGCCCTTCTGGATCAGCAGCTCGGCGGCGTTGAAGGCCGCGCGCGCGAACCAGACCGCGGCGTCGGCGTCGGGCAGCCCCTGGGCGCGCGCCTCTGGAAAGCGGAGGATGACGCGGGTGTAGTACTGCTCGACCGCCTCGTCGTTGCGCTTCAGTTTCTCCAGGCAGCGCGCGATCTTGAAGTCCCCCTGCAGCGCCATGGCGGGGGTGAGGTCGCGGCGGCCGAGCATCTCGCGGTAGGCGGCGACCGCCTCCTCGAAGCGGACGGGGTTGTCCACGCCCAGCGAGAAAAGGGCGTCTCCCTTGCGCCCCCAGGCGGGCGTGACCCAGTCGCTCTCGGGGTAGCGGGTGATCACTTCGTTGAGCAACAGCACGGCCTCGTCGAAGCGGGCCAGCTCGCAGAGGGCGTCGGCCTGCACAAAACGCCCCTCGGCGAGCCGTTTGCTCTCGGGGTAGGTTTTCCACAGCCGCCCCAGGATTTCGACGGCGCCCGTGAAGTCGTTGAGGCGGAAGGCGGCGCGTCCCGCCCACAGCAGGGCGGCGTCGCCCCAGGCGCCGTCGGGCCACCGTTCGGCATACAGCGAAAACCGTTCGCGGGCCTCTGCCAGCCGGGCGCGGTTGTAATCGGTCTTGGCCAGCCACAGGAGCAGGTCCGGAAGGCGCGGCGATTGCGGGAAGGCCTTCAAAAACGCCTCGCCGGCGCGGTACGATTCGTCGTCGCGCCCCAGGCTGTAGAGGCTCATCACCTGCCAGTAGTGTGCCTCGCCGTCGAGCGAGGGGGTGGCCGAAGCTGCAGTGAAGTCCTGCAGTGCCGCCTCGAAGCGGTAGGCACGGTAATTGGCGCGGCCACGGCCGAGCAGCGCCTCCAGGCGCACGGCGTCGTTGGTGGTCGCCGCCAGCGCCGTGCCGTAGGTCGTCACGGCGGCGTCCACCGCGTTGCGCGCCGAGAGCAGCGTCGCCAGGCGCAGCAGCGCCTGCTCGGCGAGGGGCGTGCCGACGTAGCGTTCCGCCGTCTGCCGGAACCCCCCTTCGGCGGCTGCGGGATCGCCAGCGCGTTCGAGGGCGTCGGCCGACTGAAAGAGCGCGCGCGGCGCGAGCGGACTTTCGCTGTAGAGCTGGTTGACGCTGCGGAAGAGCTGCGCGGCGTGCTTGAAACGACCGTCGGCGACCACCGCGTCGGCGGCGCGGTAGAGACTCTCGGCCTTGCGCAGGGTGTTGGTCGCGGTGTCGTGCGCCTTCTGGTAGAGATTGGCCGCTTCGCCGAAACGCCCCAGCATGAACAGGGCGCGGGCGCGCCCGTCGAGCGCGTCCAGCCCCCGCCCCGTCTCGCCGAACGACTCGATGTAGATCTGGTAGGCGTCGGCGGCCCGCTCGTGGCGGCCCGCCTCGAAGAGGGCGGCCGCTAGCCGCAACTGCGCCTCGCGCGCCTCGGGGGCTTCGGGGAACTCGCGGACCAGGCTCTTCATCCGCGACTCGCCCTCTTCCAGCGTGTTGGTCGCGCTCAGCAGGATCTCGCCCAGACGGAACCCGGCGATCAGCCGCAGGTCGGGCATCCGGGCGGCGGCGTCGGCCGCGCGGGCCGAGGAAACGGCATCGTTGACGCGGCCACCCTCGAACTGCAGGCGGGCCAGCTGCACGAGGGCCTGCACCCGCCCCGACTCGTCCGAGCGGGCGTCGGCAGCCATGGCGCGCAGCACCTGCTCGGCCTCGTCGCGCCGGTCGAGCCGGGCCAGCAGGCGCGCCTGCAGCAGTGTACCCTGTTCGACGTGGGGATCGGCGGGGAGGTCGCGCGGCTGGCGCGCCAACACGGCGGTGGCGTCGGCAGCGCGGCCCATGCCGTCGAGCGCGCGCGCCCACTCCAGCAACAGCGCGGCACGCAGGGCGGGGTCGGCGACCGCAGCGTCGAGCTCGGCGTAGAGGGCCAGCGCGCCGGGGCCGTCGCCCAGGGTGAGCCGCGCCTGCGCCGCCACCCGGCGCAGGGCGTGGGCGTCGGCGTCCCCGGGCTGCGCCGCCAGCCCGGCCTCGGCCGCCGCGCGGGCGCCGGCGGCGTCGCCTGTCGCCAGCCGCGCCAGCGCCCGCCAATAGGCGAAGGAGGCCGCCGGTCCGGCATCGACCGTCGCCTTGTGGGAATCCAGAACCTTCAGCACTTCGGCGTGTTGCCCCTGCTCCGCCAACGCCTGGAGGTAGACGAGCAGCGCGTCGCTGCGGGCGTCGGGCGGACCGGGAGTCGTCAACACCAGCAGCGCCTGCCGTTCGGCGACGCCGTAGAGCTTGTCGGCCAGCGCGCTGCGCGCCACATCGAGCCCGTCGGCCGCCCGCCCGCAGACGGCCGCGAAACACAGAAGCGCCACACTGGTTGACTTTCGGATCACAACGCTCTTTTTTTT
>CAYVKQ010000050.1:0-6210 GCA_964451945.1 uncultured Lentisphaerales bacterium | reverse complement strand
GCGCGCTTGACGACCGCCGCCGAAAGGCCGATGATCAAGAGCCACAAAGGACTGTGCAATGACGCCACCTCCCGAGATGCTGACCTACCGACAGATGCAGGAGTTTTCGCTGTATCTTGGAGTGGCCCGTTCTGCCGCGGTGGAAGAACCCCGGAGCGGGACGTCGGCCTTCCGGCATGAGCGGACGGTCACCCTCGGCGGTCCCGCGCCGCGGGAGTGGTCCGGCGAGCCGTTCGCCGTCGATCCGGATGGCTACTACCGCGTCGTCCTGGTCTCGCGCTCGGCGGAACACGGCCATGCGGCGCTGATCTACAGCGATGCCGCGGGGCAGACCCTGGTGGCCGACAACTATGACCGGATCGGCGCCGCCGACGACTGGACCGCCGCGATCGCCTACGTCCGGCCGCCGCCGGCCGCCGTGACCGCGCGGCTGAAGCTGGCCGCCGGTGGCGACACGGCGTTCGACATGCGGGAGGCGCGGGTCGACCGCGCGTCCGAGGCCGAGGCGGGCGACTGGGTCGCGGGGGTGTTGGGCAGACTGCCGCCGATCGCCGCCGGCGCGGATGAAGGCGCTGGGTCAGGCCTGTCGCAGACGCGGCGGCGTCTGGCCGCGGGCGTGCCGCTGCGGGCCGTGTTTCTCGGCGACAGCATCATGAACGACATCGGCAACGGCCTCCCCGGTCTGCAAATCCGGCGGCGGTGTCCGGGCGCCGCGGTCACGGTGATTTCGTCGGTGCGGGGAAGCAGCGGGTGCCCCGTTTATCAGCAGGAGGGGCAGGTGCGCGAGGCCGTGCTGAACCATGCCCCCGATCTGGTTGTGATAGGCGGCATCAGCCACAACTACGACATCGACGCCATCCGCAGCGTGATCCGTCAGATCCGCGCGGTGCCCGCCGTCGAAATTCTGGTGATGACGGGCGCCGTCCGTCCCGAGACGGAAACCCGGGAACGCCTGCTGCAGACCGAACCGTCGCTGGTGGCGGCCGCGGAGCGGGTGCGCGCCTTCGCCCGCGGCTTGGCCGCGTTGCCGCGGGAAGAGGGCGTGGCGGTCTTCGACCTGCGCCGCGCCTGGGACCGCTGGCTCGCCGCGTCGGGCTATCCCGCGGCGGTGTTCATGCGCGATGCGGTGCACGCCAACCGCGTCGGCAAGCTGGTTCTCGGCGCGCTGGTTGCCGAGGCGATCTGCGGTGAAGCTTGAACACGTTGTCCATCGGCATGACCTCGAAAAAGGAGACAGGAATGAAACGGAAACCACGCGACACGCATGAACAGTGGCCGGTGATGAAGCGGTACGATGGAGAGCATCTGGCGCGGATATCCCTGCCACTGGGCGGCATCGGCACCGGCACCGTCGGCTTCGGCGGCCGCGGACAGCTCCGCGACTGGGAGGTGGGGAACCGCCCGGCCAAGGGGTTCGCGCCGCGCAACGCCTTTTTCGCCCTCTACGCCAAACCGGCTGGCGGCGCGGCCGTCGTGCGCGCCCTGGAGGGGGTCATTCCGCAGCAGGAGTTCGAAGGCGCTTCCGGTTGCGCCACCCCGAACCACGGCCTGCCGCGCTTCCGCTCGTGCGTCTTCGAGACCACCTACCCCTTCGGCCGGGTCCGCCTCGCCGACCCCGACGTCCCCGTCGACGTCCGCATCGAGGCGTTCAACCCCTTGGTCCCGGGCGACGCCGACGCCAGCGGCATGCCGCTGGCCGTTCTCCGCTTTGTGCTTACCAACAAGACGGCGAAGCGGCTCGACGCCTCGGTCTGCGGCAGTCTGCAGAATTTCATCGGCACCGACGGCAAGAACGGCAAACCGCGGTGCAACGTCAATCAGCCGCAGCGGGGACCGGGGCGTTGGAAGGGAATCCTGATGCGCTCCGACGGTGTCCCGCAAGACGACGAATTCTGGGGGACACTGGCGTTGGCGACCGACGCGGCGCGCGCGACCTGGCGCACCGCCTGGCCGCGGCTCAACTGGGGCAACGCGCTGCTCGACTTCTGGGATGACTTCGGCGCCGACGGGCGGCTGGAGGAGCGGCAGGCGCCGGGGGAAGACGCGCCGACGGCGTCGCTGGCCGCGGGCGTCACGCTCGAACCGCGCGCCACGCAGCGTGTCACGTTCCTGCTTGCCTGGCGCTTTCCCAACCGCATGACATGGACGCCGCGGCCGGGCGCCGCCGCGGCCCACGCGTCGCGCACGCGGACGCCCTTCGTGCGTACGGCCGAGGTGAGCCGTCCGCTGCCCGCCGACCCGGCGCTCGCGGTCTGGAACTATCCCGGCGACCCCGGCGCGCTCGGCTTCGCGGAACACGCGTTCGACAGCGACTTCTGCTCCGTGCGCCCCCAGATCGAGGCCGTCGGCGAGGCCGACCGCTGCTTCCTCTACCGCACCCGCATCGCCTGTCCCGAGGCGATGCGCCTCGACCTGCTGCTCGGCTACGACGGGCCGGTGCGGGTATGGGTCGACGGCTGTCTGCGCTACCACGACCCGGCCGGCAGGAACCCGGCCGAAGCCGATGCCGCGCGCGTCGGTTTCGACGCGGCAGCCGGGGAGCACGAGGTGATGGTGGCGCTGGGAACGAACCGCGGCCAGGCCTATGGACTCTTCATGCGCTTCGAACGGACCGATGTGCCGCTGAGTGTGCTGCGCGGCGGCGGCCCGGTCGCGCTGCCGGCTGTTCCCGGCGCGGCGGCCGCCGCGGCGTGCGGCTGCTGCTGCGGCGGCGACACCGTCGGCAACTACTACGCCACCCGCTACGCCGACGCCTGGGACGTGGTGCGGCAGGCGGCGAAGGCGCTGCCGTCGCTGGAGGCGCGGACACTCGCCTTCGTCCGCGCCTTCACCGACAGCGACCTCCCCGATGCGGTCAAGGAAGCGGCCCTCTTCAATCTCAGCACCCTGCGGTCGCAGACCTGCTTCCGCATCGCGGGCGGCGAATTCCTCGCCTGGGAAGGGTGCTGCGACGGCTCGGGGTGCTGCCACGGCTCTTGCACGCACGTGTGGAACTACGAGACGGCCACGGCCTTCCTCTTCGGCGGCCTGGCGCGGTCGATGCGCGAGACCGAGTTCCTGCACGCCACGCGCGACGACGGACTGATGAGTTTCCGCGTCAACCTGCCGCTGGCGCGCGCCAGGGAATTCGGCAAGGCGGCGGCCGACGGCCAGCTCGGCTGCGTCATCAAGGCCTACCGCGAGTGGCAGCTTTGCGGCGACGACGCCTGGCTCGCCGCCCTGTGGCCGAGGGTGAAGAAGGCGTTGGAATTCTGCTGGATTCCCGGCGGCTGGGACGCCGACGCCGACGGCGTGATCGAGGGGTGCCAGCACAACACGATGGACGTGGAGTACTACGGGCCGAACCCGCAGATGGAGTTCTGGTACCTCGGCGCGCTGCGCGCCGCCGAGGAGATGGCGCGGCGGATGGGCGACGAAGTCTTCGCCGCCCGCTGCCGCGACCTCTTTTCGCGCGGCTCGGCATGGACCGACGCCCACCTCTTCAACGGCGACTACTACGAGCACGAGATCCGGCCGCCGGCCTCGGCCGCCGCCATCGCCCCCGGCCTGCGGGTGGGCATGGGAGCGGCCGACCTCTCCAACCCGAGCCTCCAGCTGGGGGCGGGGTGCCTCGTCGACCAGCTCGTGGGGCAGTACCTCGCCCACGTGTGCGGCCTCGGCTACCTGGCCGACCCGGCCAAGATCGCGCGCACCCTGCGCAGCGTCATGAAGCACAACTTCAGGGAACACCTCCACGGCCACTTCAACCACCTGCGCTCCTTCGCCCTCAACGACGAGGCGGCGCTGCTCATGGCTTCGTACCCGCGCGGCCGCCGCCCCGAGCAGCCTTTCCCCTACTGCAACGAGGTCATGACCGGCTTCGAATACACCGCCGCCGCGCACATGCTCTACGAGGGGCAGACCGCCGACGGCCTCAAGGCGATCGCCGCCATCCGCGCCCGCTACGACGGCCGACGGCGCAACCCCTTCGACGAGGCCGAGTGCGGCCACCACTACGGCCGCGCCATGGCGAGCTGGACGGCTGTGCTGGCGCTCACAGGGTTCCACTATTCGGCGGTGACGCGGGCGCTCGCCTTCGCCGCGCGGCCGGGCCGCCATTTCTGGTCCAGCGGAACCGCCTGGGGGACGTGCCGCATCCGCGCCGACAAGGCCGGGCGCCACTGGAGCGTCGCGGTCGAGGCGGCGGAGGGCGTCCTGAAGGTCAAGTCCCTTCGTCTGGAGGGCATCGGCGAGGCATCGGCGAAACGGGAGTGGACGGTCCGCCCCGGCAAGCCCGCCGTGTTCACGCTGTAGTGCCGGAGGCTCACGGGATGAAAACGCTGTACAACGGCATCGTGCTGCCGGACGCATGGCCGCCGCGGGATCAGGATCCCGCCTCCTTCCAGCCGATGCGCGTGCCCTATCTGGAGGCGCCGCCGCCGGTGGTGCCGATCGACGGCGGGCGGCAGCTCTTCGTCGACGATTTTCTGATCGCGGAGAACTGGCTGCCGCGAGTGTTTCACCACCCGGTCAAGCACCCCGGCAACCCGGTCTTTGTTCCGCAGACGCCCCACGAGCGGAACGACGCGCTGCCGCCGACCGCCATTCCGAAGTGCGGCGGCATCTGGTACGACCCGGAGGCGCGCCGCTTCAAGATGTGGTACATGGCGAGCTACCTCGGCGCAATGGCCTACGCGGAGAGCGCCGACGGCATCCGGTGGGAGCGGCCCGGCCTCGACGTGGTGCCCGGCACCAACCTGATCCTACCGGCCGAGATCCACCCCGATTCGGGGACGGTCTGGCTCGACTCCGCCGCGGCCGACCCTGCGCAACGCTACAAGATGCTTATCCGCGAGCCGAACACCGCCGGGCGCGGGGGGTGCTTCCCCGCGCTCCTCTTCACCTCGCCCGACGGCATCCACTGGTCGAAGCCCGTGGAGACCGGGCCGATGGACGATCGCAGCACCTGTTTCTACAACCCGTTCCGCAAAAAATGGGTGCAGAGCATCCGCGCCTGGATCGCGCCGCAGCGGCGGCGCTGCCGCCTCTACTGGGAGGACGACGACTTCATCCGCTCGGGCCGCTGGCGCAAAGGCGAGCCGCCCTATTGGACCGGGGCCGACTGCATGGACGAGTCGGGCGATGCGCCGGCCGAGCTCTACAACCTCGACGCCGTCGCCTACGAAAGCCTGATGGTCGGTTTTTTCCAAATTCTCAAGGGGCCGCCCAACCAGATTGGCGAGCGCAACGGCCAGCCCAAGCTGACCGAGCTGGTGCTGGCGACCAGCCGCGACGGCTTCCATTGGCACCGCCCCGACCGGCGTCCCTTCATCGGCGCGCGGCGCGAACCGGGATCGTGGGAATACGGCTATGTCGAATCGACGGGCGGCACGCTGCTGACGGTCGGCGACGAACTGTGGTTCTACTACTCGGCCTATGCCGGCGACCCGAACCGCGTCGGCGGCGCATGGGCGGTCGGCGGCATGTACGCCAACGGCGCCGTCGGGCTGGCCAAGCTCCGCCGCGACGGCTTCGCCTCGCTGCAGGCGCGCTTCCCCGGCGCGACGGTGACGACCCGGCCACTGACGTTCAGCGGCAACAGGCTCTTTGTGAACGCGGACACCGCCGGAGCCACGCTTGCCGTCGAATGTCTGGGCGAGGACAACCGCGCGCTCCCCGGCTTCGGCAAAGACAACTGCGATCCGTACTGCGGCAACGCGACCTGCGCCGAAATCCGCTGGCGGGGCGACGCCGCCCTCGGCCGCCTTGCCGGCCGTCCGGTCCGCTTCCGCTTCCATCTCGACCGGGGCGACCTCTACGCCTTCTGGGTCACCGACTCGCCGCAGGGGGAGAGCGGCGGCCCGCGCGGCGCGGGCGGCCCCGGATCCTGAGCCTGGCGTTCGACTTTCCATCCTTGCCTCCGGCCTTCTGTCGCGCTATGTTGTCGCATATCACGCTTGGCTCCCGATTTGTGCCTCAAGGATGTATTCATGCCCACACTCAACTGGATCGGAAAAGAGGCCGTTGTCAACCACCACATGCAGGTGCCCTTCCGCCTGCTCAAAGACGTCCCCGACCTGGCCTGCGGCGATCCCGGCAGCGGCAACCTGATCGTCCAGGGCGACAACCTCGAAGCCCTCAAGGCCCTTCTCCCGTACTACGCCGGGCAGGTCAAATGCATCTACATCGACCCGCCCTACAACACCGGCAACGAGGGCTGGGCCTACAACG
>CAYVKQ010000049.1:8254-14274 GCA_964451945.1 uncultured Lentisphaerales bacterium | reverse complement strand
TCTTGGGGTTGTGCAAGGGCCTCTTCTTCCTCCCCCCCCCGGCGGATCAGCGGTCGAGGTCGCCGGCGTAGGGAATGGGGATGCCGTAGGTTGTGTGGAGGCTCTCCATGACCTCGCGGTAGAGCGGCTTGGGGTCGCGCGCGTAGAGGCCGATCAGGTGGTACATCCGCTGCCACGCCCAGCGGGTGCGGAGCTCTTCGCCGCCGGGCTGCGCGTCTTTCGCCAGATCGAGCCGGATCACCGCGTCGTAGTCCTCCCCCGCCGCGCGGCCGCGGAGCTGGAAGACCAGCTCCTCCACGTCGCCGGCGCAGGTGCCGTAGAGGTCGAGTGCACGGTCGGCGTAGAGACTCATCGTCTGCTTGGGATAGACTTCGCTGCCCGAGGCCGTGTCGAAGGCGAAGCGGATGTCGTGCATCACCGGCTGGGCGACGCCGGCCGCGAAGGCGGCGAGCTCGCCGGGGATGTTCCAGCGGCCGCTGCGGCAGAGGCGGGTCTCGCCGCGGTTGCAGTAGGTGAGCATGTCGAGCAGGTAGGTGTTGGCGCGGGCGTGGGTGCCGAAGCCCAGGACCGACACCGCGCCGTCGTTGAGTTTGGTGAAGCCGCCGATGATGCCGGTGCTGGCGGTCAGGCCGGTCGTCGCCTTGCCGTCGGTGACGACCAACACCACGAGCGGCCGCCGCGGGTCGCGGGGAAGGTCGAGCACCCGCTGCAGCGAGGCGAAGAGGTCGGTTTCGCCGCGCGAGCGGAGGCCGTCGATGAAGGCCCGCCCCGCCTCCTTGTGCTTTTCGTCGGCGGGTCCCCACTCGGAAAAGCAGAGTCGGCTGCGATCGCTGAAGGCGAGGATGTTGAAGCGGTCGCGCGGACCCAGTTGTTCCAGAATCTGTGTCAGCGCCCGGCGGCAGAAGTGGAGGCGCTCCTCGGCCAGGCTCGCCGAGCTGTCCTGCACCAGGAGCAGGTCCTTGGGCAGGGGCGGCAGCGGCTTTTCGGGGCGCGGCCGGGCGGAAAGGCGGAAGTAGGCGCGGCCGCCGTCGGCGGGGTCGCGGTAGAGCTGGAGCGCCAGCGACAGGCGGTCGTCGATCGCGGTGAACCGCCGCGCCGCTTCGGGCGCCTCGGCGAAGCGCTCGCTGAGCACTTCGGCGGCGGTGTCGTCCGCGCGGGTCTCCAGCCCGCCGGGCGGCGGCAGGTTGGGCGCGTCGGCGGCGGGCGGCGGCAGCGCGGCAGCCTGGAACTCGGCGAAGCCGAAAGCAACGTCGGCGGGACGGAAGCCGGTGCCGCCCGCGAAGCGGCGGGCCGCGAGGTCGGCGGCGGGGGCGAAATCGGGGGCCTGCGGCGCCCGCTCGACCGCCGCCACCTCGCGCCGCTTCAGCGCCGCCAGGCGGTCGTCGATCCGCCGTTCCACGATGGCCGCCACCTCCTGGCGCGGGACGAGCGGCATCGCCAGCGGGTGCTCGTCGCGGCGCGACGCCTGCGGCACGGTGTCGGCGGGCTGCGCCGCGGGCGCGGGGGGGAGGGGCGAAACGAGGTCGGGATGCGGCGCGAGCACGCGCGCCAGATCGAGCGCGGCGGCCTGGGCCGGCGCCGGCAGGGAGGGCTGCTCGCTGAAGGTCGGCCGGAGCGGGTCCTGCGGCATCCGCTCTACGCGCAGCGGCGGCAGCAGCCGGTTCCGCTCCTCCTGCTCGGAGCGCGCCTGTTCGGCCAGCTCCGATGCGTCGAGCCGCAGGTCCTGCATCCAATAGAGGAGACCCACGTGGAGGGCGGCGGAGAAGAGAAAGGCGACGACCGCAAAGAACCAGTGGCGGTCGCGGTGCGGCGCGTGGTAGCTGAAGCCGTTGGGGAGTGTGGTCATGGCCGCGCCCCCCCTTGGTTCGTCTTGGCGTCGAGCCTCGCCCGCCACGCCTTGGCCTGCGCGCTGCCGGGATAGCGGTCGACGAGCTCGCGGCCGATTTTCTCGCTGTCGCCGATACGCCCCAGCGCGAGGTGCAGAGCGGCCGCCTTGTCGAGCGCCATGGGGACGAGCGCCGGATCGTCGTAGAGCAGCGCGACGCTGAGGAAGTAGCGGAGCGCCTCCTCGTTCTGGCCGCGGGCCTCGGCGCAGCGGCCGAGCGCGGCGTAGGCGTGCGCGCGGATCCCCTGCCACTCGGGGGCCGACGTTTTGGCGACCGTCTCGCGCAGCCGCTGCTCGGCCTGGTCGATCTTGCCGGCGTCGGCGAGGAGCTCGCCGAGGCGCAGCAGCGCTTCGGGGAGGTGGCGCGTCTCGGCCGCCTGGTCCGCGGCACGGGTGTAGGCGTCGATCGCCTCGTCTCCCTTCTTCCGCGCCCGCAGGACGCGGCCGAGGAGGGCCCAGCCGGTCTGCGCCCACGCCGCGCCGGCGTCGCGCGCCGCCAGGGCGCGGGCGGCGGTTTCGGCCTCGGCGAGGGCGCCGCGGGCGAACTGGAACTCGGCGAGCCACGCCAGTCGGTCGGGCGGCAGCGCATCGCGCGCCGCGCCTTCGAGCAGCGGCTGGAAGGCGGTTGCGGCGCCGGCTTCGTCGTCCTGCTGCAGCAGCAGTCCGCCCAGCGCCAGCCGCGCCTCGCGGGCGATCTCGGCGGGGGCATCGCCCGCGACCGCCTCGCGGAAATCGGCGACGGCGCCGACGGCGTCGTCCCGCTGCCGCCGCAGCACGCCGCGCCAGTAGTGGCCCTCGGCGCGCCGTTTCGAGCCGGGATGCGCCGCCAGCAGCCGGTCGAAGGCGGCGACCGCCTCGGCGTCGCGTTTCAGCCGCAGCCACTCCATGGCCGTCTGGAAGCGCGCCTCGTCGAGCCCCTCGTACTTCGGGAAGCGCTCGTCGAGCGTCTTCCAGCTCGCCAGCGCCCCCTCGGCGTCGCCGCCGCGGGCGAGGCAGACCCCGGCGGCGTAGAGCGCCTGCGCCGCCTGCGGGTGCTGCGGGTGGCGCGCGACGACGGTCTGGAACGCCTGCGCCGCCTCGCGCCACGCCTCGCGGTCGTGCAGCAGCCAGCCGGCGCGGATCCAGGCGTCGCCGGCGAAGGGAGACTGCGGATGCTTCTCGCCCACCTCGCGGTAGAGGGCGGCGGCCCGTTCGCCCTGCTTCAGCGCGGCGGCCGCCTCGGCCCGCATCCACGCCACATCGGCGGCCCACGCGGCTTCGGGCTGCAGCCCCTCGGCCGCCTCGAGCAACTCGGCGTGGCGGCCGGCGCGGAAGAGCGTGAGCAGCAACTCGTAGCGGGCGCGCGGCAGGCGCGGACTGCCGGGGCAGGCGCGGAGGAAGGCGCGGTAGGCCTCGGCGGCCTCGGCCAGGCGGCCGCGCTGCCGTTCGCAGTTGGCGCGGATGTAGAGGAAGGCCTCGCGCTCGGCGTCGGCGCCGCCGTCGGCGGGGATCCAGGCCAGCGCCCCCTCGTAGTCGCCGGCATCGTGGCACGCCCAGGCGGCGGCGCGGGCGGCGTCGCGCAGCCGCGGGTCGCCGGGGTGGTGTTGCCGCAGGTCGGCGAAGGCCTGCGCCGCGGCCTTGGCCTGGCCGTCGGCGGCCAGGGTCTGGCCGAGCTGGAAGCGCGCCTCGGCGGCGACGCGCGGCGTCTTGGCGAGCGTCGCCGCCTCGCGGTAGAGCTCGGCGGCGCGGGTCCGCCTGCCCGTCTGCGCTTCCGCGTAGGCCTGCTTGATCGCCGCCGGGGCGGCGTATTCGGACTGCGGGAAGCGGGTGCGGAGCTGCCCGTAGCGGGCGAGGGCGCCGGCGGCGTCGCCGCCCCGTTCGAGCGCGTCGGCGAGGGTCTGCAGCAGCGCCGGGGCGAGGTCGGCGGGGACGGCGGCGTTTTCGGCCAGGGGGGTCAGCAGCGCCACCGCGTCGGCAAAGCGCTTCCCCTCGGCCGCCAGCAGCGCCCGCTGCAACTGCGCCTGGGTGAAGAAGCGTCCCTTGGGAAATTCGGCGGCCAGGCGGGCGTAGGCGGCCTCGGCATCGGTATTGCGTTTGAGGCGGCGGCAGCTCTCGGCCAGGCGAAAGAGGACGGTCTCGCGTTCGGCGACGGCGGGGTCGGCGGCCAGGACGGCGTACTCGCGCATCGCCTGCTCGTGCATCCCCCGCGCATAGAGGGCGTCGGCGAGGAGCCGGCGGTCGGCGGCGTCGATCGTGTCGGCCGGCGCCAGCAGCGGCGCGCAGCCGCAGACCACGGCCAGCAGGAGGCGCCGCAACCGGACGCCCCGGCCTCCGCATCGTACGCTGGCACTCCTTCCCGCCACTCGTCACCCCCCTTCGCTCACGGCGCGGCCGGTTTGTCCTCGCCCGTCGCGAACGAGATGTTCCAGATGTCGGCCAGGCGGCACGCGTCGACTACGGCCATGACGTGCGCGTAGGCGGTTTCGCGGTCGGCGCGGACCACGATCGGCTGCCCGGGGAAGAGCCCGGCCAGGCGCTCCAGGCGGCCGCGCAAGTCGTCGAGCGTCAGCGTGTTCTGGTTCACGGTGACCGTTCCCGCGCGGTCGACGTTGACGATCACCTCGCCGGGAAGACGGTCGGGGATCTTGGCGCTCTGGGCCGTCGGCAGCACGATGTCGACTTCGTACTCCCACTGCGAGAAGACCGACACGGTGATGAAGAAGCACAACAGGAGGAAGACCACGTCGATCATCGGCGTGACCTGGAACTGCGGCATCTCCGCTGTCGCGCGTTTGCGGAAGTTCATTTCTTGAACCTGCTGGCCAGGGCGTTCGCGAGGGCGGCGGCGGCGGCTTCGAGAGCGGCGATCTGGCGCGCAGCGCGCCGGCGGAAGTAGGCGTAGGCGAGCATCGCCGGGATGGCCACGAGAAGGCCGAAGATCGTGGTCACGATCGCCTGCGACACGCCGGCGGCGAGGACCACGGGCTTGGCGCTGGCGATGTCGGTCGCCACCGACCCGAACGCCTTGAGCATCCCCAGCACCGTGCCGAGCAGGCCGAGCATCGGCGCGATGACCGAGAGATCGAGCAGCCACTGCGTCTGCCCCTGGATCGCCTCGGCCTGGCGCGAGCCCTCGGCCTCCATGTCGGCGCGCAGCAGCACCGGATCGGCCGCCGACGCGTGGCGCAGGTGGTCAAACGCCGCCAGCGCCACCAGCGCCAGCGGAGTGGTCCGCGCCTCGCAGAGGCGGCGCGCCGCCGCCAGGTCTTCGCCGCGTACCTGCGCCAGCAACTCGTCCAGCTGCCGCGGCGGCGCCACCTGGCTGGAACGGAGCGTCCAGAACAGATAGAGCGCGAGCGCCACGCCGAAGACCGACCCGGCCGCCAGCACCCACATGATCCAGCCGCCGTAGCGCCACGCGTCGCGCACCGACATGCCGCTCCGCGGCACCGGCATCAGCACCGGCGCCGGCGCCGCGGCCGCGCCCGCCGGCGCGGCGGCCACCGCCTCGCCCGCGGTCCCGGCGGCCTCCGCCTGGGCCACGGCCCGCGGCGCGAGCGCCCCCAGCGCGAGGGCCGCACATGCTCCAACAATAACCCATTTTCTCATCGTGCAACCTCCTGGCAATGAAAAGCACAACTCATACCAATGCGGGATAGGGGACCTTGAGCAGCCGGGCGAACGCGGCGTGCGAGGCGCGGCGGCGGCGGTTGGCGTCGGCGCGGGCGGCGCGGGCGCGGGCGGCGAGCCCGGCGAGATCGAGACCCGCAGTGTTGCCGAGGGCCGTCTTGGCGGCGATGGCGGCGTCGGGATCGGCGGTCTGCAGCGCGTCGAGGTGGGAGCGGACATGCTGGTAGGCGTCGCGGAAGGGCATCCCGCCGGCCACGAGCTCGAGCGCGCGGTCGGTCGCGAAGACCCCGGGCGAGAACCCGGCCCGCAGCCGCTCCTCGCGGATGCCGAGCGAGCGGGTCATGCGCGCGAGGATGCGCAGCGAGGCGCGCGTCGCGGCCATGCCGTCGAGGTAGAGTTCCTTGGTCTCCTGCAGATCGCGGTTGTAGCCGCCGGGCAGCGCCTTGACGATGGCGCAGGCGGCGGTGCTGTGACCGAGCAGCCGCGCCGCCTTGGCGCGGACCAGCTCCAGCACGTCGGGATTGTA
>CAYVKQ010000049.1:0-8244 GCA_964451945.1 uncultured Lentisphaerales bacterium | reverse complement strand
CCTCGGGCGGCAGGACGAAGTAGCCGAACTCGGGCATGGAGAAGAGGATCAGGTCCTCGGCGAGGCGCGACAGGGTGAGCATCACCTGGGTCAGCGCCCCGAGGGTGACCGCCTCGCACTTGCCGCGGGCGTTGCTGGCGTAGAAGACATTGTGGTGCGGCGCGGCGAAGCCGAGCAGCCGCGCCGTGCGTGCGCGGTCGAGCGGCAGCGGCACGCCGTAGCCGGCCGCCGAGCCGAGGGGGCAGCGGTCGTTGTAGGCGTAGGCCGCCTCGACGGGAATGAGGTCGTCGAGCAGCGCCTCGGCGTAGGCCGACGCCCAGAGGCCGACGCTGCTGGGCATGGCGGGCTGGAGGTGCGTCCGCCCCACCATCGGCACCCGCTCATGGCGGCGGGCGAAGCGGAGCAGCCCCTCGGCGAGGCCGGCCGCCTCGGCGATCAGCCCGAGGAGGTGTTCGCGGCCGTGCAGCCGGAGGTCGACGGCGACCTGGTCGTTGCGGCTGCGGCCGGTGTGGACGCGCCGGCCGAGCTCGCCCAGGGTTTCGGTCAGGCGGCGCTCGACCGCGAGGTGGACGTCCTGGTCGGAGACGGTGATGGCGAAGCGCCCCCCGCGGGCGTCGCGCATCGCCGCGACCAGGCCGGTAATCACGGCGTCGCGGTCGGCCGGCGTCATCACCGCCGGCCGCACCGGCAGCGCCGCCAGCGCCGTCACGTGCGCGGCGGTTCCGATGCAGTCCCACTCGGCCAGTTCCAGATCGAGAACCGGATCCTTGCCGACGGTGAACTGCAACACGTCGGGGTCGATCGCGCCGACCAGCGTCCGCGCCGTCTGTTCCTGCTTATCGCTCATGCGGGCAACCCTCATTCATGGATGGGGCGAGTTTACACCAACGGATGCGGCTTGGGAAGCCGTTTGACGGCGAAGGCGATCCCTTCCTCGAGCGTCGCGAACGCGCCATTGAGCTGCGCCTCGTAGCACGCGTCGAGAATGCGGCCGAGCGGCGGTCCCGGCGGCACTCCCAGTTCGAGCAGGTGGCGCCCCATCACGAGCGGCTTCGGCGCGGCTTCGGCGACATCGAGCGCCTTCGCCCGCGCCAGCAGCCACTCGCCGGCCGGGTCGCCGTCGAAGGGCGTCGGCGGACGCCCCATCGCGTCGGCGCGGCTCACCCGCACCAGGCGGTCGATCCGCGTCTGGCGCGCCAGGCGGCGGATGGCGCTGTCACCGCTGCGGGCGCCGTAGAGCATCTGCGGCCGCAGGTGGCAGACCACCAGCGACACCACCTGGTCGACTAGGTCGCCCTGCGCCGTCAGCCGCGCCAGAAACGCGCGGGTGGGAGCCTCCCCCGCCGCCTCGTGTCCGGCCGAGCGCAGCCGACCCCGCTCGAAAAGGGTCGTGGCCGGTTTGCCGAAGTCGTGGCAGAGCACGGCGAGCCCCACGACCAGGTCCTCCCAGTCGTCGCCGACCCGCCCGGCGGCGAAGGCGTCCATGCAGTGCAGGGTGTGGGTCCAGACGTCCCCCTCGGGATGCCAATCCGGTTCCTGCGCGCAACCGATCAGCGCCGCCAGCTCGGGAAAGTGGCGGATCCAGCCGCAGGCCTCGAGAAACGCCAGCCCGCGCGAGGGGCGCACCCCCTTGAGGATCAGTTTCCTCCACTCTTCAAAGACCCGTTCCACCGAGAGCCCCTCGGGCTCCAGGGCGCGGCAGAGGGCGACCGTCGCGGACGCGACGGCCATGTCGAAGCGGGCGGCGAACTGCATCCCGCGCAAGACCCGCAGCGGATCCTCGGCGAATTTCTCCGACGTGTGGCGCAGAACGCGCGCCGCGAGGTCGTCGACGCCGCCGCAGGGGTCGATCAGGAGTTCGTCGAGCGGATCGAAGGCGATGGCATTGACGGTGAAGTCGCGTCGCAGGGCCGCCTCTTCGGGGGAGAGGCCGGGGTCGGCGCGGATCTCGAAGCCCTTGTGTCCAGTCCCGGCCTTGGACTCGCGGCGCGGCAACGCGATGTCGATGGGCAGCCCGTGGAGCTTGATCACGCCGAAGGCCTTGCCGACCAGGTCGATGCGGTAGCGCGCGCGCAGGAGGTCCGCGAGGGGATCGGCGCCGATCCCGTAGACCTCGATGTCGAGGTCCTTGGGCGGCACGCCCAGCAGCGCGTCGCGCACCGAGCCGCCCACCAGCAGCGCCCGCCCGCCCGCGCCGCGCACGGCGCGGCAGAGGGCGAAGAGGTCGGCGGCGTACGGGCTGGCGGCGAGGGCGTCCGGGAGGCTCCGGCGTGTATGGGGAGGCGGCATGGACATGGAGATAGAGTATCGACCGGTGGAGCGGAGCGAGGCAAGCCTTTTCGCGCGGCGGGCGGGAACGCCATTTCGCCCTTGCAGCAGATGGCGCCGCCGTGTCACACTTTCCACTGCGCCCGTCCCCGGGCGAGGCTGACACGTGGAAACTCAAATGGAGCGCTTGATGAAAACGTTCGTCCGGTCTCTGTCGGTTGCACTGGCCCTGTGCGCGTCCCTGACGGCGGTGTCCGCGGAAGTGCCACCGCCGCCGCCGGCACCGCCGCCGCCACCGCCCGAGCAACCCGTCTACCGGGAGGAGGGGCACAGCTTCGGCCACAAGCTGCTCCTCTACATCCCCAACCGGATTTTCGACGCGCTCGACATCGTCCGCGCGCGGGTGCGGCTGGGTCCGGGACTGGCGTTCGGCGTGCGGGTGACAAGGCTCACCGACCTCTACATGGGATCCTACACCTCGGTCTACGTCGGGCTGCCGGGACCGCGGCAGTGGCCGAAGATTCCGTGGCCGGTGGGAGTGGAGTCGCGCAGCGGGTTGGCGGCGAGTCTGGCGGACGCCACCGTGAGCGGTCCCGGCATGGGGCCCGACTACTCCGTCGCCGAGATCGGCGGCGGAGTGCAGGCGGTTCTCGTCGGCGCCGAAGTCGGGGTCGATCCGCTGGAGGTGTTCGACCTGGTGCTGGGGGTGCTCTTCATCGACCTCGGCGGGGACGACCTCTAGGGGGCGCCCACGTCGTGGGGATCGGGCTCCGAGCCATCGTCGCCGCGGTGTTCGTCGGCGCGATCGTGAAAGCGGGTCAGCGTCTCGTCGAAATTCAGTTTGACCTCGCCGGTGGGGCCGTTGCGGTGCTTGGCGACATCGACGATGGCGAGGGTTTTGTCCTCGTAGTCGTCGTCCCCCGGATATCTGCAGGGGCGGCGCAGCAGGAAGACGACGTCGGCGTCCTGCTCGATGGCGCCCGAATCGCGCAGGTCGGAGAGTTTCGGCCGGGCGCTCTTGTCGCCCCGCTGCTCCGGGTTGCGGCTGAGCTGCGACAGCACCAGCACCGGGATCTTCAACTCCTTGGCCATTGCCTTGATGTTGGACGAAATGGCCGAGGTCTCCTGCTGGCGTCCCTGCCGCGCGACTTCGCGGCAGTTCATGATCTGCAGGTAGTCGATGACGATCAACTCGATGTTGTACTTCTTCTTCATCCGCCGCGCCCGCGCGCGCAGCTCCATCACGTCGAGGCCGCCGGTGTCGTCGACATAGAGCGGCGCCTTGGCGAGTTTGCCGGCGGCGCGCGAGATCAGGTCACCGACGGTCTTGTTGCTCACCCGGCCGCGTTCGATGCGGTAGGACGACACCTCGGCCAGGCCGCACAGCATGCGCAGGGCGAGCGCCTCCTGCGACATCTCCAGGCTGAACACCGCCACGGGATGGGGCCGCGCATGGTCGCCGATCATGGGGCGGCCGTTCATGTCCTGCCCCAGCGCCAGGCACTCGGCAATGTTCATGGCGAGCGAGGTCTTGCCCATCGAGGGCCGCGCCGCCAGCACGATCATCTCGCCTGCGCGAAAGCCGCGGGTGATTTGGTCGAGGTTGTGCAATCCGGTGGGGAGCCCCGAGATGCCGCCGGGACCGAGGTCGAGCAGCTTGGAGATGTGGGAGACGGTGTCGGTGACCGCCTGCGACCAGGTGCCGACAAAACCATGCTGACGTTCGGAGATGTTGAGGAACGCCTGTTCGGCGGTGCTAAGGACGAGGTCGGCGCTCTGGCGGCTTTCGTAGCAGGCGGCCTCGGTATCGCGCGAACAGGCGATGATGCAGCGCAGCAGGTGCTTCTGCGTGACCAGCTCGATGTAGTACTCGGCGTGGGCCGAGGTGGGCGTCTGGTCGACCAGTTCCTCGATGAACGCCGGGCCCCCGACGCTTTCCAGCAGGCCCGAGACGCGCAGGCGCTCGCTCACCGTGATCATGTCGACCGCGGCGCCGGCCCGCTGCATCTCCACCAGCACGGTGAAGAGCGTCCGGTTTTGCGGCATGTGGAACGCCTCGGGCACAAGCCCCTGAGAGAGGCACAGGTCCATCACGCGGCCGGCGTCGAGCAGGATGGAGCCCAGCACGCCCCGCTCGGCCTCGGCGTTGTGCGGCGGGACCCGCAACGCGGGCGCCGCCGCCGCGGCAACGGCTCCCTGCGCCATGGCGTTCAGCCCTCGACCACGTTGACCGTGATGCTCACACTGACCTCGGCATGCAGCTTCACCTCAACCGTCGCCGTTCCGATCTCCTTGAGCGGCTCGTCCAGAGCGATCTGGCTGCGGTCGACGCCGACCCCCTGTTCCCCGATCTTGGCGACGAGGTCGGCGGCGGTGACCGAGCCGTAGAGCTTCTGGCCGTCGGTCGTCTTGGCGGTGATCGTCAGCGTCATGCCCTTGAGCTTGGCCGCCTTGGCGGTGGCTTCGGCCTTCTGGATGCGGGCGAGTTCCTCCCGCTCCTTGCGCAGTTTCTCCAAGCGGCGCAGGGAGGCCTTGGTGACCGGCGCGGCGAGTTCCTGCGGCAGCAGGTAGTTGCGCGCGTAGCCGTCGGCCACCTTGACCACATCGCCCGCCTTTCCCAGATTGGCGACATCCGACATCAACAACACTTCGGTAGACATTGCTTCGCGTCCTTCCCGGCTTACGCCAACAGGCCCATATTGCGGGCACGGCGCACGCCGCGTTTGATTTCCCGTTGCTGCATCGTCGTCACGCCCGTGATGCGGGCGGGGATGATCTTGCCGTGCTCGGTGACAAACCGGCGCAACAGATCGATGTCGTTGCTGTCCACCACGGTCGTGGGGTCCAGATAGCGCGCGCGCTTGCGCGGGCCGCCGGCGGGATCGTTGCGGTCGTTCCGGTCGGCGCGGTCGCTCTTCCTATCGCTGTTTCTCTTGAAAGCCATTGCCTGACTCCTTGGTCTCGTTCGTCTCGTTCGTGTCCGTCTCTGTTATCCGTCAAAAGGGGAGGTCGTCGGCATCGCCCGCCGGCTCCTGCGGCATCTCTTCGACCGCGGTCGGCGGCGTTTCCGTCGACGCGGCGGCGCTGGCTGCCGGCGGCGTGCGGCCGCCGGGCGTTCCCGCCGCCGGTTCGCGGGCGCCCTGCGGCGACCCGAGAAAGCGGATGATGTCGGCCCGTACGCGCAGCTTGTTGCGCGCCTCGCCCTCCTTGGTTTTCCACTCGTCGTACTGCAGCCGCCCCTCCACCAGGATGGAGCGGCCCTTGACGAGATACTGCTGGCAGAGTTCAGCCAGGCGGTTCCACGCCACCACATCGACAAAACAGGTCACTTCCTTGGACGCGCCGGTCTGCTTGTCGCGGTATTGCTCCGAGACAGCCAGCCGGAGGTCGACGACGGAGCTGCCCGACGGCGCCTGCTTCAGCTCGGGATCGCGCGTGAGGTTCCCCATCAGAATGACTCGGTTGAATGAAGCGGCCATGGTTGCCCCCTCCCTGCCCTCTGCGGGCGCCTCACGCCTCCTGTGCGGCGGTGGCCGACGCCGCCTGCTCGGCGGCGGCCTGCTCGGCGGCGGCCTGGCGTGCGGCCTCGCGCGCCCTGAACTTGGCGGCCTGCTCGGTGAGAACCGCCTCGCGCCGTTCGCGCACCGCCTGGATCTGCACGCGGAACACCTCTTCCATCAGGTGGTAGCGGTCGCGCAGGGCGATCACCTTGTCCGGCTCCAGTTCGAAGCGGACATGGACGTAGAGGCCGTTTTCCTTCTTGTGCATCGGACGCGCAAACGTCCGTTTGCCCAGCACCTCCGCACTGAGGACCGTCCCCTGCAGGCGGGTGATCTCCCCCTTGACCTTTTCCAGCAGCGCGTCCACGTTCTCATCCTTCGCCAATCCGGCGAAGATGTAAAGCCCGTCGTACTTCTTCATGTTCCGAATCCTTTTCAGCTCACTCGGCCGGGGGCGCCTCCTCGGCGCTCCAGCCATTGTACCGGTTCATCGCTTCCGCCACACCCTCCGCCAGCAGGCAGCCCACCGCCCCCGCCGCGGCGTCGATCGCCTGGCGCGCCCGTTCCCAGCTTGCGCCGTGAAACGCGCTCAGCACATGTTCGACCAGCCCGCGTGCGTCGGCGCGGCCGACGCCCAGCCGGACCCGCGCGAAGGCCTCGGTGCCGACCGCCTCGATCACCGAGGCGAGCCCGCGGTGCCCGCCGCTGCCGCCGGCGGGTTTGATCCGCAACCGGCCGAGGGGCAGGTCGGCGTCATCCAGGACGACGATCAGGTCGTCCGGCTTGCCGCCGTGGTACCGCAGCAGCGGCGCCACGCTGGTTCCGCTCAGGTTCATGAAGGTGAGCGGCTGCACCAGCAGCACCTGTTCGCCCGCCCGCGTCGTCCTGGCGATCCGTGCCTGAAACCGCCGGCTGGTGCGCCACTCGGCCGCGAATTGTCCGCGCAGCGCCTCCACAACATCGAATCCGACATTATGCGGCGTCCGCTCGTATTCCCGTCCGGGGTTGCCCAGTCCCGCGATCACCTTCACGCTTCGCTCCGATGCAGGCGCGGCGCCTGTGGTCACTTCTTGTCGCCGGCCTTCTTGTCGCCGGCTTTTTTCTCCGCGCCTTTCTTGTCGTCCGCGGCAGCGCCTTCCTCGGCCGCCTCCTCGCCCTTGCCCTTGGCGATCACTTCGGGCTCGGCGGCGGCGGCTCCCGCGGCCTCGCCCTCGGCCGGCGCGACCTCCTCCTCGGCCGCCGGCGCGACCACGGTGGCCACCGGCACGGTGGGATTCGTGAGCACCGTGTAGCGGGCGTCGAGCTTCAGGCCGCCCACGTTGAGCGACTCGCCCAGCTTCAGCGCCGAGACGTCGACGTCGATCGTCTCGATCAGGTCGGCGGGGAGGCACTCGACATCGATCTGGCGCAGGGTCTGCTCCAGGATGCCGCCGGCGTTCCTGACGCCGTCGGCCTCGCCGTGCAATTTGATCAGGATCGACACGCGCACCTTCTTCGTCAGCGAAATCTCGCCGAAATCGGCATGCGTCGCCTTTCCGTCCAGCACGTCGTACTGCACCTCGCGCAACAGGGTCGGCACATCGGTGCCGTCGATTTCAAGCGTCACCAGCACGTTGTCGCCCGAGTGATGCCGCATTGTGTTCTCAAACGCATGCGCTTCAAGCGCAAGCGTCTCGGAAGCGCCCGAGAGGCGCTTCACCACCGCGGGCAACACCCCCTTGCGGCGCAACCGGCGCGCCGCGGCGGAACCCTGTTCCGTCCGCGGGTCCGCCTTCATCCGAATTTCATTCGCCATTTCTGTCCCTTACTGAGTAGTCTGTCTCTGATGCCGCCGCCCGCCTAGAGGCGGAACAGCGAACTGACGGACTGGTCGTTGTGGATGCGCATGATCGCCTCGCCGAGGAGCTCGGCAACGGAGAGGACCGTCACCGGAAAGCCTTCGCTTTCGATGATCGGCACGGTGTCCGTCACGACCAGCTCCTCGATGCACGATTCCTTCAGCCGCCGCACGCCCTGCTCCGTCAGTGTGCCGTGCGTGACAGCGGCGCGGATACTCGCCGCGCCATGCTCCTTCAGGATTCTCGCGGCCGCGCACAGCGTGCCGCACGTCGTGGTCAGGTCGTCGACCATGATCACGTCGCAGCCTTCGACGTTGCCGACAACGCTGAAGGCATCCACCTCCGATGGACCCAGACGCTGCTTCGCAACGATGGCCAGGCCCGTGCCCAGCATCTGCGAATAGGCGTAGGCCGCTTTCACCCCTCCGGTATCGGGGCTCACGACAAGCGGCTGGCTCAGCCTTTTCTCGCGCAGGTATTTCACCATGACCGGCGCGGCGTACAGGTGGTCCACCGGAATATCGAAAAATCCCTGGATCTGCTGGGCGTGGAGGTCCATCGCCAGCACGCGGTTGGCGCCCGCCGCCACCAGCAGGTTGGCCACCAGCTTGGCCGTGATCGGCACGCGGGGCTGGTCT
>CAYVKQ010000048.1:0-14455 GCA_964451945.1 uncultured Lentisphaerales bacterium | reverse complement strand
CTGCCGAGCCGCCGCCGCAGGCACGACGCGACGCGGCTCACCGGGACGGTTCGCCCCACCAGGTGGCGAGAGCGTCCGCCAGCGGGTAGGGCGAGGCGTCCCCGCCGAGCCGTCGGCGGCAGACAAGGGCGACGCAACGGCTCACCGGGACGGTTCGCCCCACCAGGTGGCGAGCGTCCGCCAGCGGGTAGGGCGAGGCGTCCCTGCCGAGCCGCCGCCGCAGGCACGACGCGACGCGGCTCACCGGGACGGTTCGCCGCACCGGGTGGCGAAATCGTCCGCCATCCACGCAAGCTGCGGCCAGCGCGCGGGGCCGGTGTTGGTCTGCGGCGCGCCGGGGGTGCTGCGGCCGTCGCGCACGCAGCGGGCCAGCAGCGCGGTGAGCCGCGCCACGGTCTCGGGATGTTCCGCCTGGACGTTGCGTCGTTCGCCGATGTCGTTTTCCAGATCGTACAACTGCACCGGCGGCAGCCCCGCGCACGCCTTGCCCGGCCGCGGCTCGCTCCAGCCGCCCGACCCGGGGCACATCTCCAGTTTCCACCGCCCCTGGCGGATGGCGAACGAGCCGTCGATCGAATGGTGGACCGTCGCCTCGCGCACCGCCCCCGGGCGCCCCTCCCACAACGGCAGGTTGCTCACGCTGTCCTCGCCGGCGTTTTCGGGCAGCCCGGCGCCGACGATCGCGGCGACCGTGGCCAACAGGTCGACGAGACAGACCGTCTCGCCGCACGACCCACCGGCAGGCACGCGGCCGGGCCAGCGCACGAGCAGCGGAATGCGGTGGCCACCATCGTAGATGTCGGCCTTGTGTCCGCGGAAGACATGGCTCGGCCGGTGCCCCAGCCGTTCCAGTCCGGGAAGGTCGGCCATCGGCGAACAGCCGTTGTCGGCGGTGAAGACGAGGATCGTGTTGTCCCCGATCCCCGCCCGTTCGACGGCGGCCGTTACGCGCCCCACCACGTCGTCGACCATGAGGCAGAAATCGCCGTAGGGATTGGTTTCCGATTTCCCTTGAAACGCGGCGGTCGGCAGGATCGGCGTGTGTGGCGCCGGCAAGGGGAAGTAGAGGAAGAACGGCGTCCCCGCGGCGGCGCGCGCCGCGATGTGCGCCTCGGCGCGGCGCGTCAGCTCGGGCAGCACCTCTTCATGACGGAAGCCGGGGGCGGCTGGACCCGGCCGCCGGAAGCGGAACCCGGCATTCGCCCCCGACGGCGCACCGTCGCACCCCGGGTCCTGCCGGTCGGGCACGGCGGTCGCCCGGTCGTTCTCCACGTAGACATACGGCGGCATGTCGAGCGAGGCGCTGATGCCGAAAAAGTGATCGAACCCGAACGCGCACGGTCCGTTGGCGATCGGCCTGGAGAAATCGACATCGGTCTCGCTTGGACCACATTTGGCCCACTCCCATCCGAGGTGCCACTTGCCGATGGCGGCGGTGTGGTAGCCGTGGCGCTTGAGCAGCGAGGCGACGGTCATGCGCCCCTCCTCGATCAGGGGCGGCGAGTAACCCCACACCACCCCCTCCTTCAGCGCCGAACGCCAGTTGTAGCGTCCGGTGAGGATGCTGTAGCGCGACGGCGTGCAGACGGCCGACGCGGCGTGGGCGTCGGTGAAGCGGATGCCGCCGGCGGCGAGGCGATCGAGGTACGCGGTGCGTATCTTCGACTCCGGATTGAGGCAGGAGAGGTCGCCGTAGCCCATGTCGTCGGCGAGGATGTAGATGATGTTCGGCTTTTTCATCACGGCCCCCTCCGTCTAGTGTCCCGCAAACAACTAGACTTCTGACTTCTCTCTTGCAAACACCCCGGAGGGGTTTTGCAAGAGGCTCATGGGACACTGCACTAGCCACCGCACGCCATCAGCGGTGGATAGGGGCGCCCGGCGATCAGCCGACGGCCGTCGGTGAACCCCTCGGGGCGCCCTTCGAGGCGGTGGATCAGCTCGTGACGCCACCGCCGGCATTGGGCGTCGTGTTCGGGGCGCGACGCCAGATCGGCCGTTTCGCGCGGGTCGGCGGCCAGATTGAACAACTGCTCGGAGCCGTCGTGCGGACGCCAGATGTACTTCCAGACGCCGTCGGTCAGGCTGTGAAACGCCTGTTGCGCGCTGTAGCACGGCGCGTGCTCGGCATGGAGGAAGGGGCGGACCGGAGCGGTCGTCTCGCCGCGCAACAACGGCGCCAGGCTCACACCGTCGATCCCCGCGGGCGGCGGCAGCCCCGCCACGTCGAGCAGGGTCGGCAGAATGTCCTCGAGACAGACCGGCCCGGCGTGGGTCAGCGCGGAGACAAAGCCCAGGTCTTGGGAGCCGCGGATCAGAAGCGGAATGTGCGCCGACCCCTCGTACGGCTCGCACTTGCGGAAGTAGCCGTGGTCGCCGAGCATCTCGCCGTGGTCCGACGTCACCACGATCATCCAGGGGCGCCGACGGCGCCCGCTCCGCTCGGTGAACGCCTGCACCAGCCAGTAGAGCTGGTCGTCGAGATGGTGGATGAGCCCGAAATAGCCGGCCTGCGCCAGCCGCAGGGCGTCGCCCTCCAGCCGCACCCGCGGGGCATCGACCGCCGCACCCGTGGCGCGCAGCGTCTCCCAGTCCACCCAATCGCCGCGGGCGGCCGCGGGGAGATCGCGGCGCAGGTAGTAGTCGAGATACCAGGCAGGCGGCACCAGCGGCGGGTGCGGCGCGTAGGTCGAGGCGGTCAGGAAGAGCGGTTTCCCGTCGGGCGCCGCCGCCAGCAGGCGGCGCGCGGCGGCCGTGGTCCAGTTCGTCGGATGGAGGTCTTCGCCCAGCGGCCAGGGATGCGCATGCCAGCCGTTGAACGACGACGCCACGCCGCGGATGCCGCCGACATGCGGCGCCCGTTCGTCGAGAAAGCGGGCGTAGTCGTCGTGGGGAATGTAGGTCGACCCGAGAATCTGCTCCTCGTAGCCGTAGGGCTCGCCGTAGGGCTCCTGGTGCATGTAGCGTCCCGCCAGGCGGGTGGCGTAGCCGCCTTGGCGCAGCAGATCCGGCAGCGTCGGGACGGTCAGCGGGGCGCCGCGAAACCCGACCATGCCGCCGGTGGCGGGAAACTGGCCGGTGAGGAGGCAGCGGCGCGCGGGGATGCACGAGGGACAGGTCGAGGTGGCGCGGGTGAAATGCGCGCCCTGGCCGCCGATCTCGTCGAGCACGGGCGTGCGCAGGACGGGGTGTCCGGCCAGGCCGAGACAGTCGCCGCGGAGCTGGTCGGGCATGATCAACAGGATGTCGGGCGGACGAACGGACGGCATACGGTCTGGGCTCCCTTGTTTTGAACATACCTTACGCTTTTGCGGGAACCGGCGCAAGTGCGCCGGAACGGAAAATCACGCTCGCCTGTGACCTCGTTTTCTGGCATCCTTAGAGAAAATGAAGAAAGGATTCAGGATGACGCTCCGTACCGCATGCCTTTTCTGCCTGCTGGCGTTTGCGCACGCCCGCGCCCATCTCTGCAACGACGTCTTCGACCAGGCCCGCGATAACCTCGCGGTCAAGGTCGATATCCGCGATGGCCAGCTCCGCATCAACCGCGAAGCCTCCTTCCGGGTCTATCTGCTGAACACGATGGACCGCGACATCGTCGACATCCGCCTCGAGATCATCAGCCCCGAGTTCGACGCCACGGTCGCGCCGGCGCCCGACTGGAAGCGCTTCCCCTACCTGCGGACAGCGGTGCGCGGCGGAAAGAAGGAGTTCTTCGACGTCACCCTCGCCCGCAAGAGCGGCACGGCAGACGGCAAATACACCATCGGCCTGCGCCTCTTCAACGGACAGGACCGGACGATGGAGTTCAAGACCGTGGCAATCGCCGAAGCCATGGCCGTCGTCGCCGTGCCCCGGGCGCCGGCCGCCCTGCGCATCGACGGCGCGCCCGGCCGCGCCGAGTGGACCGGCGCCGCCCTTGTCGACGGCTTCAACAAGAGCGCGCGGGTCGGACGCTACATCGAGAACGCCCGCTCCGATTGCGAAACCCGCGTGCGCTTCTGCGCCGACGACCGCCATCTCTACGCCCTGGTGACCGCGCCCGCAATCGGCGCCGACGACACGCTGCGCCTCTTTTTCGCCGCCGACACCGAGGCCGAGGTCCGCCGGCTGGCGGTCAATCTCAAAACCGGCGCGCTGACCGACGCGCCGGAAGGGGCCGTCGCCCTCCCCTCCCCCGACGGCATCGAGGTGCGTCTGCCGCTGGCGGGACTGAACCTGCCCCGCTCGTTCCTCGTCAACCTCGCACGCGACCGCGGCGGCAGCCTCTCCTTCTGGCGCGGCACCGGCGCCGCCGTCGACAACCCCGTCGTCTTCGGACGCCTGGTGCTCGCGGACTGAACGCCATGACCGTACCCACGACACAGCCGCCCGGACCGGCGGGACACGAGCATCCATACCTCGCCCCCGCGGTGGCGCTGTTCCTGGGGTCGGTGCTGGCGGCGGCGGCGGGTGTCTTCGACCTGACCCTCGCCGCGCCGTCCCCGGCCGCGCCGCCCCCGCTCGCCGACGCGGCGACGGTGACGCCCGCCGCCGACGCCACCTGGCTGGTCCACGGCCGCCTCTCGGGCGCCGGTTTCGCCGTCGCCCGCCCTGAACAGGTCCGCGTCACCGACGGCGCGGGCACGCCCCTGCCGCTGGTGGTCGAGACCGATACGCTCTTCCGCGAGTTCGGCGAGATCATCGCCCTCACCGCCGCCTTCGAGATCGACCCGCGCACGCTGGCCTCCGGTCCGCCCCGCATCGAATGGGGGCCCGGTGTCGCCGGAGAGGTCCGCCCGGTCGCCGCGATCACGTTTCCGCCGGGGGCCGGGGCGCGCATCCGCGTCTTTGCGGCCGGCGACGGCGCGGCGCCGCCGTCCGGCGACGCGTCGCATTTCGCCACCATCGACATCATCGCCGACAGCCATGCCGACGCCTACTATCTGTGGTACCTGCTGCCGATGGCGGTCGTTTTCACCCTGCTGATCATCCGCAAACGATGGACTTCCTGAACGCCAGCACGCCCGTTGTGACCGATGCGCTCCGTCCGCTGGAGTCGGTCCTGTTCCTGCTCGGCCTGGCGCTGACGCTGGCCGGCTGCCGCCGCCTCCACTCGCGCGTCTGGCGCCGCGCGATTCCCGTCGGCTTCACGCTTCTCTTCTATGCGCTCTACCGCGTGGCGCAGCGCGCGCCCGCCGCCGGTCCGTGGCTCTACCGCCTCGAAAGCCCGCTGCTGCCGCCGCTCCTGCTGCTGGTGCTCCCCGCGCTGTTCCTGCCGCGCAACCGCGCCTACCGCCTCTTCCTGGCGTGCCCGGCGCTGGTCCTTGCCGCGTTCGCAGCGCACGTTGCCGCGCGGCTGCTGCGCCTGCCGCCGGACGCGCCGTTTGCCGGCCTGCCGGCGGCGCCCGGGATGCTCGCGCTTGGCGTGACGGCGGCGCTGGTGCTGGCGCAGCCCTTCCTCGGCCTGACCGCCTTCCGCCGCGTGGTGCGGGTCACGCTCTTCGCCGTGCTCCTGTTCGGCGGGTATCTGCTGCGGCAGAACGCCGCCGACTACGCGGCGATGCTCGCCCGCCGCAGCGTGGCGCGCAACGACATCGTCAGTTTCTCCGAGACCACGCCGGTGCTCCGCGACAGCGAACGGCTCGCCTACCTGCCGGCGGCGCCGTGCCGTTTCAGCGCCGACGGCGGCTACGTGCAGGGATGCGTGATGGAACTGCTGCAGCGGCTGCTGCAGCTCGACTTCCGCAGGATCGCCGCCGGCTCGGTCGAGGAGACTGCGCTGTTCGCGATGGCGCTGGCGGCGCTCGTCTCGCTCGGCGCGCTGCTCTTCATCGGCGGACGCCTCTGGTGCGGCTGGGCGTGCCCGCTCGCCACGGCGGGCGCGGCGCTGGACCGGATCCGCGTCTGGCTCCACATCCCCCATCTCAAGCCCTCCGCCGCGCTCAAGCGCGCCGCCGCCGGGTCGGGCGTGTCGCTCGGCGCCTTCGGCCTGCTGCTGGCGGCGGCCTATCCCCGTCTCGACGCGGACGGCCGCTTCCTCGGCTGCAAGATCCCGCTCTACCCGTTCTGCAAAATCTGTCCCGGCCAGCAGGTCTGTCCCGTCGCGGCGGGTGGGCCCGGCGCGTATCCGCCGCTGCCCGGACTGGAGTGGATGGGCGGCTTCTTCCTGGTCGCCTCGATCGCGCTCGGGCTGTTCTTCGCCGCCGCCTTCGCCGCGGCCCGCGGCCTCTTCTGCCGCTTCTGCCCGATGGGACTGATCGGCGGGCTGTTCAACCGCGGCGGACTGGTGGCGCTGCGTAAGAACCCCCTCCGCTGCAACGGCTGCGGCGTCTGCCGCGAGGTGTGCCCGATGGACATCCCCGGCGTCGCCGCCGAGAGGGTGCGCACCGACGTCTCCCGTTCCGATTGTGTGTTGTGCCTCGAATGCGTGGCGCGCTGTCCGCAACAGGGGTGCCTGTCGCTCGACATCGCCGGCCGCACCGTCGCGCGCAGCGAGCGGCCGGCCGCCGTGAACCGCACCGAAAGGAGTGCCCGATGAACCGCCAGCCGACCAACCCCTACGCCCTGCGCCCGGCGTTCTCCGACAACCCCGGCAACCGCCGCAAGCAGGCGTTCGTCGAGGCCGACCAGCGCCGCCGCCTCGACGAGATTCTGCAGCGACCGGCGGACATCCCCTATTTCGTGGAGCGGCTGGTCAACGCCGCCGCCGCGCCGAAGCGGCGTCCGCGGATCGGCCTGCTCTGCAACGTGGCGCCGGTCGAGATCGTGATGGCGGCGGGGGCCGACCCGGTCCGCCTCGACTGCGGCAACAGCGCCGCCGCCGTCGCCGGCGAGGAAATGCTCGCCGGCGACGTCTGCCCCCTCGCCAAGGCGACGGTCGGCGTGTTCATGCGCGAGGACGGCCTCCCCGCCACCTGCGACGCCTTCGTCGTGCCCGCCACCTGCGACGCCAAGCGCAAGCTGGGCGAGATCCTCGCCGACTACGGACCGGTCTTCCAATTCGCCCTCCCCGTCGACAAGGACACCGTCCGCCACGCCGCTGAAGCCGCCGCCGAGATGAGGCACCTCGCGGCCTTCGCGGGCAACGTCACCGGCCGCGCGCCGACGCGCAACACCCTGCGCGCCGCCATCGCCCTCACCAACCACCGCAGCGACATCGTCCACCGTCTGCAGGAAGCCCGCATCGCCCATCCCGGCGCGCTCTCCATCCGCGATCTGTTCGTGTGCGTCCAGGCGTCGCTCTTCTCGCCCGAGCCGCTCGAAACGTGGGTGGCGCACGCCGAAGACCTGGTGCGCGAGGTCCGGGCGTTCACCGCCGAACGGCGCAACCTGCGGCGACGCGTGGTCCTGACCGGCGCCCCGATCATCTGGCCCAACTTCAAGGTGCTCAACGTGCTGGAGGAGTGCGGGGCGCTGGTCGCCGCCGACACCCTGTGCAGCGGCGCCCAGGCCTGCATCGACCCGGTCGTGCTCGCCGAGACCAGCCTCGACGCCTGCTTCCATGCGCTGGCGGCGCGGTCGGTCTTCGGCGCGCTCTGCCCCTGC
This sequence comes from uncultured Lentisphaerales bacterium, assembly GCA_964451945.1. Classification (GTDB taxonomy): domain Bacteria; phylum Verrucomicrobiota; class Kiritimatiellia; order RFP12; family JAAYNR01; genus JAAYNR01. The sequence goes on along the minus strand of CAYVKQ010000048.1, from coordinate 6,928 downwards.
TTCAGTTCCCAGGCAACCCGCCTGAGCCGCGTCCTCGACCTCGTGGAGAAGACCCGCGCCGACGGCGTGGTGCAGTACGCGCTGCGCCTCTGCCAGCCCTTCGACATCGAAAACTACCGCCTGGAAAGGGTGCTCAAGGAGCGCCGCATCCCCTTCCTCAACCTCCGCACCGACTACAGCCTCGAGGACACGGAACAGCTCCGCGTCCGCATCGAGGCCTTTCTGGAGACCGTATGATCACCGCCGGACTCGACATCGGTTCGACCACGAGCAAGGCCGTTCTCCTGGACGGCGACCGTCTCCTCGGCGCGGCGGTGGTCCCCAACGCCGCACTGCCCTCGGCCTCGGCGCGGCTCGTGTTCGACGCCGTTCTCGATGGCTCCGGCGTGGCGCGCGGGGCGGTCGGGGCCGTCGCCACCACCGGCTACGGCCGCCGCCTCGCCGGGTTCGGCGACTTCGTGATCACCGAGATCAAGGCCTGCGCCCTGGGCGCGGTCCGCGTCGGCTCGCCGCGCGGGCCGATCCGCACGGTGCTCGACCTGGGCGGCCAGGACACCAAGGTGATCGCCATCGGCGAAAGCGGCGGCGTCGAGGATTTCGCCATGAACGACAAGTGCGCCGCCGGCACCGGACGCTTTCTGGAAATGCTCGCCCGCAAGCTCGACCTCCCGCTGGAGGCGTTCATCGCGGCGGCGCTCCGTTCGCGGAACCCGATCCACATGAACGCGACGTGCGCCGTCTTCGCCGAGAGCGAGGTGGTTTCGCTCCTCGCCCGCAACATCGACAAGGAGGACATCGCCGCGGCGGCGCACCAGGCGATCGCCGACCGCATCGGAGCGATGGTGCGGCGCGTCGGCCAGCAGGAGGTGATCGCCTTCGTCGGCGGCGGTGCGCTCAACCGCGCCCTCGCCGCCATGGTCGAGGAGAGCCTCAACAAGAAAGTCCACATCCCCGAGTCGCCGCAGACCCTCGTCGCGCTGGGCGCGGCGATCGCGGCGGGCGGGCGCGCCGCGGAGGCTGCCCTGTGACGGCCCGGACGCAGTCCGCCGGGAGCGGCCGCCGCGCCGCCCTGCTCCTGCTGGCGCTGGCGCCGCTCGCCGCCTGCGCGCCGCGCCGGCCGGAGGTCGTCCTCTTCAGCGCCGCGGCGTTCGAACCGGTCATGCACACGCTGCGCCCCGCCGCCGAAGCGGCGCTCGGCGTCCGCATCCTCGCCGAGACCGGCGGCAGCGGCAACCTCGTCCGGCGCGTGGTCGAACTGGGACGCGCCTGCGACCTCCTCGTGCTGGCCGACCCCGCCCTGTTCCGGCAGGCGGGCGGCGGCCACTTCGCCTGGCGGATCACGTTCGCCGGGGACGAGATGGTCCTCGGCGTGGGCGTCCGCGCGCCGCGCGCCGACGACGCCGAACGCGACTGGGCGGCCGTGCTCGACGGCCCGGGCGTGCGCCTGGTCCGCGCCGACGAGGCGATCAGTCCGGCGGGCGCGCGCACCCTGGTCGTCTGGTCGCGGCGGGAGGCCGCAGGCGCGCCCGGACTGCGGGAGCGGTTGCTGCGCCGGACCGTGAGTGTGGCGGACGACGTCGGCACGGTCGCCGCGCAGTTGAAGACGGGGACCGCCGACTACGCCTTTCTCTACCGCTCCTCCTGCCTGCTGCACGAGCTGCGCCACATCCGTCTCGAACCGCCGTGCCGGCTGGCGGACGATGCGGAACGCCCCGACCCGGAGGCGATCCGCTACGCGCTCTCGATCCCGCGCGACGCGCCCCGCCCCCGGGAGGCCGAGGCGCTGCTCCGGTTTTTCCTGGACGCCCGGCGCGACCTGTGGGCCGACAGCGGCTTCATCCCCCTCCGGCCGCGGTTTTTCGGATCGCGGGACGACTACGAACGCTTCCGCGCGATCGCCGACTACGGAGGACCCTTCTGACGATGCGTCCGCCATCTGCCAAGAGAGCGTGGCCCGTGCCGCTGGCCCTGTTTGCGGGCCATGCACTCCTGCACGCGATCCTCGGCCGGGCGGGCTGGATCGCGCCGTTCGAGTTCTTCAACCTGCTGCTGCTCGCCGCCTGCGCGACGGTCGGGCTCCTCACCGCCCTGGGCCGCGCCGACCGCTTCCTCGGCCCCGCGGTGATGTTCCTGCTGGCGAGCCACGCCCTGATCGGCCACCACCTCGCCCCCGATTCGCTCACCAGCGGCGCGATCCTGCTGGTCAACATCCTCACCGTCTACGCCGGCATCCACATTTTCGACGCCCTGCCGCTGCGCTACGGAATCGCCTTCACGGCCAGCTACGCCCTGCTCTTCGAATTGTTCATCCGGCGCATGAACAACGCCGAGCCGCTCTTCCTGCTGGCGCTCCTGGGGCTGGCCGCGGTCGGCCGCCGCTTCCGCCTGCTCGCCTCTTTCTGGTGCCTGGTGCTCGCCTTCACCGTCTGCCAACCCTACGCGTGGGAGGCGGCAATCCTCGCGATGCTGCTCCTCAACGCCGCCTTCTCCGCGCGCGCGGCCATGGCGAACCCGGTTGCCCGCGTCGGACTGATCGCCGGCCTGGCTTTTCTCTCCGCGCTGCTGCTGCCCGTGGTCGTGCTGCTGCTGTCGCAGACGCCGCAGAGCGTCGCGGCCGTGCTGCGCGCGCCCGAGGCGCGCGCGGCGTTGCTGCTGACCGCCGGCACGGCCACCCTTTCGACGGCGCTGCTGGCGCTGTTCGGCATCCCCTTCGCCTACGCCCTCAGCCGTCTGGCGTTCCGCGGCAAGACGGTCGTGCTGTCGCTGATGGACGTGCCGGTGGTGATCCCGCAATCGGTGGCGGGCATCGCCCTGCTGCTGGTGTTCGGCGGCACGCAGCCGCTCGGCAGCCTGCTCGCCGACCGCTTCGGCGTGCGCGTAGACGGCGCCCTGCCGGGGATCGTCCTGGCGCAGATGTTCGTCGCCCTCCCCTTCCTCGTCAAACCGGCGCTGGCCGCCTTCGACGCCGTCCCGCCCGCCCTCGAAGGCGCGGCGCGCCACCTCGGCGCCACGGCGTGGGGGGCCTTCCGCCACCTCACGCTCCCCCTCGCGGCGCGCGGCCTCTTCCTGGGGGCGGCGCTCGCCTGGGCGCGCGCCGCCGGCGAATTCGGCGCCGTCTATTTCGTGACCGCGTCGCCCGCGGTCGCCCCGATCGAGGCGTTCAACCGCTTCGAACGGGTGGGGCTCGCCGAAACGACCCCCTTCGTCGCCGCGCTGCTCCTCTTCTCGCTCCTCCTGTTCCTGCTGCTGCAGCTTGCGGCCCGCCGCATCCCGACCCTGCATGCGGCGGAAGGGGGGGCGCCGTGAACGACGTCCCGGGACTTTTGATCGACCGCGTCAGCCACGCGGCGGGGGCCTTCCGCCTGGGGCCGCTCTCTCTGCACGTCGCGCCGCACGCCTGGTTCATGCTGCTCGGGCCTTCCGGCTCGGGCAAAACCACCCTGCTGCGCCTGATCGCCGGGGCGCTGCCGGCGCCGGCCGGCGCCCTGCGGCTCGACGGCCGCGACCTCGGGCCGCTGCCGCCCGAGTGCCGCCGCGTCGCCTACGTCTCGCAGCAGGGCGACCTCTTCCCCCACCTCTCGGTCGCCGAGAACGTCGGCTTCGGCCTGCGGTTCCGGCGTCTTCCGCGGAGCGAGCGCGCCGCGCGGGTCGCGCGCCTGCTCGACCTGTTCGGCATCGCGCACCTCGCCGGCCGCAGCGCCGCCACGGTGTCGGGCGGCGAGGGACGACGCGTCGCCGTCGCGCGCGCCCTCGCCCCGGAGCCCGCGCTGCTGCTGCTCGACGAGCCGCTGGGGATGCTCGACCCCAACGGCCGCGCCGAGCTCCAGACCTGCCTCGCCCAGGCCCACCGCGCGCTGGGCACGGCGACGGTCCACGTCACCCACGACCGCGACGAGGCGTGGCTCATGGGGACCGCGTGCGGCGTCATCCTCGACGGCCGGCTGGAGCAGACGGGCGGCGTGGCCGAGGTGTTCCGCCGGCCGGTCTCGGCCGCGGCGGCCCGTTTTCTCGGCGCGGCCAACCTCGTGCCGGCCCCCTTCTTCGGCGGACCGGAGGGGTGCGAGGCGACGGTCCGCCCCGAACAGCTCGCGGTCGTCGCCGCCGACGCGCCCGGCGCCGTGCCGGCCGTGGTCACGGCACTGCGCGACCGCGGCGGCCTGTGCGACGTCACGCTCGCGCCGCTGTCCGGCGGCGCGCCGACGCTGCTGGCGCACGTCGCCTGGCGCCAGGCCGCGGACCTCGCCCCGGGACGGCGCGTCGGTCTCCGCTGGCGCCCCGGAGACGTCGTGATCTGGCCGGCGCAGGCGCGCCCGGCCGAGGAGGCTCCATGACGCCGCGAACCGCACCGCTGCTCGCCGCATTCGATCCCGAAGGCTGGGCGGCCACCGCCGAGGCATGGCTGGGCGACCTCTTCGGCAACATCAAGATCGTGGAGAAGGCCCTGCTCGGCTTCGAAGGGAGCTACGTTGAACTCCTCACGGTGCTGGCGCTGGGGCTGCTTGCCGTGCTGCCCGCCGCCGTCCCGGCGCGGCACCGCCAGCGCTGGCGCCACCTCAACCAGGCCTTCGGCGTCGTCATCTTCATCTTCGTCGTCTTCACCTGCCTCGGCGTCTTCGGCATGATCCGCAACTTCCACCGCGGCCTCGCCGAGATCGGCCGCGAGAACATCGTCGCCCTCTACTACTGCTCCGTCCCCGCCACGATCCTCGCCACCTCGATGCTCTTCGGACCGGCCTTCTGCGGCTGGATCTGTCCCACCGGCGCACTGCAGGAACTGATCGGCGCCCTCACCCGCCGCTGGAACCGCCGGCGCAAGGCGGCGGGATACCCCTTTTCGCGGGCGGCGCTGGCGGGCGCGCTGGCGGTGGCGGCCGTGTTCCTGCTGTGGATGGCGCACCTCAGCCGCACGCGGATGTTCTTCGTGGAGGACGCGAGCATCTACTGGTCCGAGGTCCTGGTGATCCTCTGCCTGCTGCTGGCGTGGAACATGCGCCGCTGGGACGGCCCGCTGCGCAAGCTGCGCCGCGTCTCGTTCGGCCTGGTCGTGGGCGCCTCGCTGCTGAGCCTGCGGGTGACCTCGCCGGTGCACCTCGGCTTCGCCAAGGTCTACGACCCCGCCTCGCTGCTGTCGACGGTCATGGTCGTGCTGGCCACACTGGTCATCCCGCGCGTCTGGTGCCGCTACCTCTGCCCCTGGCGCGCCGCGATCGCCTGGGCCGGCCGGCACAGCGTCCGCGCCATCGTCCTCGATCCCGCCGCCTGCACCCGCTGCGGCGTGTGCGACGGCATGTGCGAGGTCGATGCCGTGGTCAAGGGGAAGATCGACGCCGCCGAGTGCCATTTCTGCATGGCGTGCGTCGACGCCTGCCCGCACCGCGCCCTGCGCGTGGAGGACGATTGGACGCGGGGTTCGGTGAACAGGGATCGGTGATCCGTGAACAGTATGCGGTTCATTTCGCGAATTTCTCTTCTATTGCTGCCCGGCGCGATGGCGCTGTCCGCGGGCGCTGCCGACCCCTGGCCCGCCGCCCGCGGCTCGCCGCGGGGCGAGGCGGCGCTGCACTGGGGCAATCCCGACCGGATGCCGCTGGCCGAGTGGCACTACGCCTGGAAGAGCCGCGTCCGCTACAAGCCCGGCGTCGCCGTCTGGGCCTCGCCGGCGCTGGCGCTCGTCGACGGCCGCCCCACCGCATTCATCGGCGGCTACGACCAGACCCTCCACGCCCTCGACCTCGCCGGCAAACGGGTGCTGTGGCGACGCATGACCAATGCCGAAATCGCCGCCGCGCCGGTCGTCGGCGCGGCCGGGGGATGGCCGACGGTCTTTTTCGCCTCCAACGACCGCACCCTTTACGCCGTCGACGCCCGCGGCGGCGCCACCCGCTGGACCCGCGAACTCGAACCGGCCGCGCCGACCCTCGGCGAGGCCGATTTCACCAGTCCGCTGCTGTTCGGCGGCCGCCTCTACGTCGCCGGCTTCACCTACGACCGCTCGCTCGCCCGCAACGACCAGCGGGCGCGCCTTTACGCGCTCGACCCCGGCGACGGCCGCCTGCTGTGGCGGCTCGACATCGGCAACGGCTTCGTGAGCGAGCCGATCGGCTACACCGCCGCAGGCACCCCTTTCGTGGCGGTCGCCGCCCGCAAGGGTCTGCTGCAGAGCTTCAGCGTGGCGGAAGCGCGGCCGCGCCTCGCCTGGTCGTACCAGATGCCCCATGAAGTGCTCGGGGCCTGCGCCGTCGAGGAGGGCGCCGCCAACCCCGTGCTCGTCCTCGGTTCGAAATACGGCAACCTCGTCGCCCTCGACGCGGCCACCGGCCGCGAGCGCTGGAAGCGAATGGCGGGCAACTGGTTCGACAACTCCCCCTGCATCGGCGTCGTCGACGGCGCCGCCGTCGTCTTCGCCGGCTCGCACGACTACGCCGTCTACGCCTTCCGCGCCGCCGACGGCGAACGGCTGTGGAAGCGTCCGCTGGGCGGCGAGGTCTACGCCGCGCCGGTTTTCCTCGATCTCGACGGCACCCCGGCGGTGCTCGCCGCCGCCCTCGACAACCACCTCCACACCCTTGACGCCCGCACGGGGCGGATCCTCGCCTCCTATTTCACCGGCCAGCCGATCTGGGACAAGATCAACAAGGGGGAGAACCGCTGGGGATCGCCCGCCGCCGTCGCCGCCGGCGCGGATACCGTGGCGGTCCACGGCTCGTTCAACGGCACCGTCTACGTCCTCCCCCTGGCGCGGCCCTGCACCCTCCAGGCCCGCGCCCGCTCCGCCCGAGGCCTCTGGCTCAGCCTGGGCGCCGTGGCCGCCGTGTTCCTCGGCCTCGTCCTGCCGCTGGCCGGCCGCCATCCTTCCTGAAACCGGCGATTCATGTAATCGGTTGGTGACAGGGGGGTGCGGGCGTTTGGGAGCGAGGGGAAGTTGAAG